>NZ_CAWUDE010000022.1:0-80305 GCF_963920895.1 Anabaena sp. CCY 9613 | reverse complement strand
CCAATCTCCACAATCACTAGAACCAACTTCTGTGATTAATCGCCAAGACTGGGAAAGCGATCGCCAATCCCCTCCACAGTCAGAAACACCCCCAGAGCCAATTTCTGTCCTCAGTCGAGAAGACTTGAGACGCGATCGCCAATCCCCCTCACAGACAGCAACTAATCAAAGAGCCAAACCTGTATCACCACAGTCACCTAGCTCCTCAAAAATATCGTCTATCCAGATCGGCTTCTTACTGGTTGTATTGTCAGCAGTGGTTTCATCGCTGTACAACGTAGCCATCAAAGGTATGTTCTTTAAGGCTTACGATAATTTAGGAGTTTTAGAAATACAGGGGCTAATTTCGCCAACTTTGGGGAATATATTTTTAATTTTGACGCTGCGATTGCTAGTGGTTGTGCCACTCATGATACTTTTAGCACCCATGATGCATCCCCAAGTATGGCAAGATATGCAAAACCTGGTGACATCAACACGTAGTAGTTCCACTTCCAATAATAGTTTCAAGACCCAAAAATTTTTGCAATTATCCATCGCTAGTGGATGCTTTTTGTTTGTATCCCAAGTACTCATCTATCTTGCCATTAGTCAGATAGCCACAGGCATGGCGATCGCACTTTTCTTTGTCTACCCCATTGTTAGTGGAATCTTCTCTTGGTTGCTGTTCCGCGATCAGCCTAGTGGATTTCGTGCTGCGGCCATCGGGGCGATTTGCTGTGGTGAATTGTTAGTTATAGGAGGCTCTGCTGGGCTAGGTACTGCAAATTTTACACTAGGAAGCAGCACAGCAATTTTGGCTGGAGTAGCCTTCGCTTGCTACGTGATTTTGACACGGGTATGTGCCGCTAAAATTCATCCGGTATCTTTTACATTAATTAACTTCAGCACAATGTTTATATTGAGCTTTATTGGATTGATGTTGCCTTTACCAAGAGATTTAAGTTTGGCAGTTGATCAGTCCAAATTGCTAGAACTTGTTTTAAGTGCCTTTATTTTGGGCGTTTTAACTTTAGTAGGCTACGTGCTGAACAACGTAGGAATCCGCAAACTAGGCGCATTACGATCAGCGATTATCGGCGCAGGCGTGCCAATTCTCACCGTGGTTTTTGCTGGGTTGATACTTCAGGAAACTTTAGCCATTATGCAAATCATGGGAGTATTGTTCGTTACTTTTGGCGTCGCCGCTTACAGCTTTGAGAAAATGCGGAACCAGGTGAAAACTTCTAGTTCCGAAACTTGAATGACTTATGGTAACAAGCTTAAAATGATCAAAATTAATTTCTAAAAGAGTCATTTTGAGCTTTTAACCTGCCATTAAATCCTCAATTACATTTAACAAAAATACTACTATCTCATTCCCTATTGTCTCTGATGACCAAAGGAAATTCTACTTTCCCCAATTCTCAAATTTTCCGGATTTCAATAATGCTTGATGCATAGTAGTTTCATCTATCATCTCGCTTGACCAAAAAGTGAAGCCAAAAAATGAATTAAAAGTTACCTTTAATTCTTGGGTGAAATATCAGAGAATCCTCATAAACAGTTGCTGATAAAAGAATTAAATGTTAATGATAGAGATGATTAAAAGAGATTACTTTATACAAAATTAATAAAAAAAAAGACTAAAATAGACTATCATATTCTAAGAAATAAAAAGGTATTTTAGATTTGAAATTATGAGCCTTGCTAGAGGTTTATGATGATCTCTCAAGTCAACTACCTATACTACTGAAAAATCACCGAAACTTGTAAGCAGTATATTAGGTTTATAATTCCTGGTTGAGCCTGCTAGCATTCCCCAGTTCGGTAGATTACTTCCTCCCCAATAAATTCTCATCATTGTCGGAAAGATGTAAATAAACAACAGTTTTAAAAGTTTAATAGCAAGTAGTCTGTAGCAAGATTTACTTCTGCTAAATGCTCAAAAACAGTTGTTGTGTGATCATTTCCCCGATGCAGAGTAATTATCAATTTTGAAGACCAGTAATCCTGGTGTCAAAAGATGATGATATTAAAGGTCGAGAGTGAAGACATAAGCGTAAATTGGGTGTATACTACATAGTTTGGTGTAATGAATAAATCTGTAAACTTGCTATTCAACTGTCTGTAATATGAGTAACGACATAGATCTGATCAAGCGTCTTAGCCCAAGTGCAATGGATCAGATCATGCTTTATCTGGCTTTTAGTGCCATGCGGACGAGTGGGCACAGGCATGGAGCGTTCTTAGATGCAGCCGCAACGGCAGCTAAGTGTGCGATTTATATGACCTATTTAGAGCAAGGTCAAAACTTGCGGATGACAGGTCACTTGCACCACCTAGAGCCAAAGCGTGTAAAAATTATTGTAGAAGAAGTCAGACAAGCACTGACCGAAGGCAAATTGTTGAAGATGCTAGGTTCTCAAGAACCCCGTTATCTAATTCAATTACCTTATGTTTGGATGGAAAAATTTCCTTGGCAACCAGGAAGATCCCGTGTTCCTGGTACAAGTCTCACCAGTGAAGAAAAAAGACAAATTGAGCAGAAACTACCAAGTAATCTGCCCGATGCTCAATTGACCACATCTTTTGAGTTTTTAGATTTAATTGAATTTTTGCACAAGCGATCGCAAGAAGTTTTGCCACCTGAGCATCAAATGCCTTTGAGCGAAGCTTTAGCAGAGCATATCAAGCGCCGACTGCTGTATTCAGGCACAGTAACCCGCATAGATTCTCCTTGGGGAATGCCCTTCTACGCTCTGACACGTCCTTTTTATGCACCAGCTGACGACCAAGAACGTACCTACATCATGGTGGAAGATACCGCCCGCTATTTCCGCATGATGAAGGACTGGGCAGAAAAGCGACCAAATACCATGCGCGCCTTGGAAGAATTGGATATTCCAGCAGAAAGATGGGAACAGGCTATGGAAGAATTAGACGAAATCATTCGCGCCTGGGCAGATAGATATCACCAAAGCGGTGGTATTCCCATGATTTTGCAAATGGTGTTTGGTAGAAAAGAAGACTAATAGTTTAACTGGAAAATTATTCAAAACTTTAACCAGTGACGCTGTGCATAATTCGTCATAGTGTCTACTGTGTATTAGCCAACCTAAATGTGTCGCCAACATTTAGTTAATTGGTATTAATTCTTACTGTGTTATGCCAAATGGAAAAAAGAATACAACACATACATTAACACCTCCCTAACCTTGGACTGGGGAGGGTATCCGATAGGGTGGCTGAAGTGATGTGTCGCCAATATGTTTTGAATCAGTCACATTATTTAGGAACTGACCAAGAGCGAACTTGACCCAAAGTTACAGGAATAATGTAACTTACATCAATCGTAAATCGATAAACCTTTTTAGCTCGACGGCCATTGTCCGGGTCAAAAAATTTCAATTTCACATCCCAACAATCACTATCCAGGCGACAGAAAGGACTTTTTTCTACTTCAATGCTGTCGAGTTCCATACCTCTAGAAACAGCTTCACTAAAGCAGGAAGCAGCTTGAAATGCATTAGTAGCCGCAAAATTTAATGCTCTATCTTTAGAAATTTGTCCTAAATTCTGCAAATCAAAGTATACTTTCTGCAAAAAACTGTTGAGCGATCGCCGTAACCTAACTTCATCAGCATTAGTTTCTTGGATAGTTACACTTTCCACGGCTGCACTCACCAGGCTATTCACCTTCCAACCGTACATCCCCCTGATATTTGGTAGCGTCACAACAGGAATGACTTGCCCAGAAAATAGCTCTACAGTCCTATTAGTCAACCGTCCAGGAAAACTCACTCGTTCGATGTAATCTTCATTGTCTTGGGGTTGTACCTGTCCAGCTAATATCGCCTGCAAGGTTTCGTAGACATCAGCCGCAAATGCACCTTTGGGGTCAATTGCATAAATTGGTGTCAGTTCTTGGTTCAGTGTCCAAATTAAAGATTTTGCTTCTGTTGGATTTTGCTCCAGGTAATCTGCCATTTGACGCGCATCGTAAGGGTTTGCAGGAACAGTTGTTCCTGCAATTTCCACACCTGACATAAGTTGTTTAAACGAGTCACGCCGCGCTTCTGTACCGAAGTCGTAACCCACTGTACCGAGAGCATAAACTAAGTTTGACTTAGCACTAGCAGTCACAGCATCCGCAGCTTGGCTAGTGGTGATAGTTGCTGTTTGGGAACTGGTGGGATGAGTTGCAACGGCTGAAGCGGTGACAGTGGCTTGACCTAACCCCCCTTTCCTAGTAGGGAAGGAGGGAGTAAATTCTTGTTCTCTAACTCCCCTCTCCTTGCAGGAGAGGGGTTGGGGGAGAGGTTCAAAACCAGAAGGCTCAACACCAGTTAATCTTTCCCCAGTCAATAACTGATAAGCCCCTGGTATATTCAACTTACCCAGCAAACAGCGTTCCGGTTCCTCGACCTCTTCGAGATTGCAAGGAATGGCACTATTTAAAATCACTTGTCGCACCACTTCCGCGTTGGGTTGTTCGCCTCGTTGCAATTGCATACTCATCAACAAGGCAGAAATACCTGTAACAATAGGTGCAGCACAACTTGTGCCTTTTTCGCGGATGGGTTCATCTGTTCCTGGTGCTGCGCCTAAGATATTTTCCCCATTGGCCATGACACCTTTATTTTGATACTCTCCACCATAGTTACTAAATTTGAACGGCTGTCCATCATCGCGTATTGCGCCCACCGTGAGAACACCGGGAATAATGGCAGGAATACACCAACATTCACCTTTATCATTCCCACCAGGGGCAACTATTAAGATGTTATTGTCTTGGCATTGTTTCACCGCACGGGCAAATAAATCTGGTGTGACACCCGTTTGGGTGGGATGACAAGCCGCGATGTGGATGATGTTTGCTCCCCATTTCAAGGCGGTATTAATAGCGTGGGTGAGGTTAACGGGTGAGATAAAGTTTTCGTTATCGTAAGCAATGGGAATATTAATTGCTGTGCATTTGGGGGCAATGCCAGGAGCAGGTGAGTTGTGTTGCCCTAAGATAGTGCTAGAAATGTGAGTGGCATGACCAGCTAAAAGAACGCGGTCTAGAATTGGTTTAGGAAACTGCTGAAAAAATTCTTCTTCTTCTTTTTTAAACTCTTCTTTGTCGTAGTCTGGTTCTTCTTTTTTCGCTTTTTTTTGCTGGTTAAATTCTGCTGCTAATTGCAGGTAATGAAAATATTCGTCATTCAGTTCAATATCTTGTGTCCAATAGGGTTTAATTTGGGTAAAGTTTGCTCCTTGAAAGCAGGCACGTTCTAAATCGGTGGGGCCGTCTAAAATCGCAATTTTGATACGAGGGTCGCCTTGGGTGCGTGTCCAAATTTCAGGTATTCCGGGGATATCAGTAAAGTTTGGCATAGTGGGATATTGTTATAATTTTGGCGAAAAAAGACTATATTTTCAGATGATGCAGATAGCACTCTCAATTTCACTAACTTTCCCTTAATCCCGCCAAAGCTACGCTTTTGCTCCCCTCCTCTTAGCAAGGTTACGGTTTACACACAAGTTATTAAATCACTACCAGTTCTCGAATTACCCCACCCTAACCCTCCCCTTGACAAGGGGAGGGAACTAGATTTTCTTGTTTCCCCCCTTAGAAAGGGGGATTAAGGGGGGTAATTCGACTGGTGTGTAAACCGTAGCCTTTCCAAGGGCGGGGGATGGGGTTCTTTCTATGCATTTTCATACAGAATTAGTATAAAAAGTGCATAGTATGTATAAAAGCAAAAGGCATCATTAAATATGACTGAACTTTACAACAGAACTTCTGAAAAGGATAAACGACAATTTTTACGGAATAACATGACTCAAGCCGAAAAAAAATTGTGGTTACAGCTAAAAGGAAAGCAAATAGAAAACTGTAAGTTTCGGCGACAATATGGTGTTGCTCAGTTTGTGATCGATTTCTATAGCCCAGAAATCAAACTCGCAATAGAAGTTGATGGAGATAGTCATTTTCAAGAAGGGGCGCAAGAATATGACCGAGAAAGACAACAGTTTATCGAGTCAGCAAGTATTATTTTTCTGCGATTTACTAACGATGATGTACATCATAATATTTCCGCAGTTTGTGAAGTTATTAAAGATAAAATTCAATACTTGAGGCATCAACATAAAATGCCTTAATTTGCTTCTTATTTAGTTCTGTCTTATTAAGACTATGATGTTTAAATTACCCCCCTTAATCCCCCCTTATAAAGGGGGGAAACCGGAAATAAATTTAGTTTTCTCCCTTTAATAAGGAGGAAACCGGAAATGAATCTAGTTCTCTCTCCTTACTGGTTTAGCTAGCACCGCGATCGCTGAGGCTTCTAAGATAAACCGAAAAATAAATCTAGTTCCCTCCCCTTAATAAGGGGAGGGTTAGGGAGGGGTAAACACCTCGCGCAAAAGTCATTTCCCCAAATTAATTGAGGTAAATTGTGCGCCAACATTAACTCCAAAAAGAGTCAAAATCCTTTTTGAGGTAACTAAAATGATGAGGATGATTACTCCGCATCATCTCCTGCAAAAGGAGGCATTGGAAAAGGCGTAAACACCATCGCTGAGGATAGTCCCTTTTCGCCTTGGCAAGAAGCCGCAGTGTTGTCACGCTCAACGGGAGCAGTTTGAGTTGGCAGCAAGTTTCTCTTTTTCATGAGTTTTCTTTCCTAAAAAATATCAGCAAGTTAATTCATATATCACACCAACATCAAATGTAGGTTTTTTGGGGTTCAAAAAACCTTGTTTTGTTCTGCAACTTGATTTTTCAAGTCGGAATGTGAATAGTGGAATTTATGAATTAACAGAACACTACAGAAAATATAAGCAACTTGTCAAGGTCTTTAAAAGTAAAAATTTTGTTTCATTGAAATACAAAATTAAATATATCAACGTAATTTAACGTTTGATCGGACAGTTAAGACAGTTAAGACACTTAAGCCGACAAAAATCGGACAGTTAAGACAGTTAAGACACTTAAGAAAAAAAGTTTATTGTTTGCTAGAAATAATGTTGAATTTTTGTGTAAACTGACTATCAACCAAACAAAAAATTCTGTATGTTCATTCTTGTGATTAATAACCTTTGCTTGCTCTAGCCTTCAAATGCCCAATATTACAAAAATTCCAGGCATCCAGAAATTATGGGCAGAAACTCAAGGTGACTCAACAATTTGTGTTGCTGTACTTGATGGATTAGTTGACCCGAATCACTCTTGTTTTCAGGGTGCTGATTTAACAAAATTACCCACACTTGTACAAGGAGAAGCTACTGCTAATGGTTTTATGTCTGTGCATGGAACTCATGTTGCTAGCATCATTTTTGGTCAACCAAATTCTCCTGTTGAGGGTATTGCTCCTAACTGTCGGGGATTAATAATTCCCGTATTTGCTGATAATGGTCGCAAGTTATCTCAATTAGATTTAGCTCGCGCCATTGAACAAGCAGTTGAAACCGGAGCGCATATTATTAATATCAGTGGCGGACAACTTACCGATATAGGTGAGGCAGATGGCTGGCTAGAAAAAGCCGTGCAACTGTGCAATGAAAACAACGTTTTAATTGTCGCTGCTGCTGGTAATGATGGTTGCGAATGCTTGCACGTCCCCGCGGCTTTTCCCACTGTCCTAGTAGTAGGGGCAATGGATGAACAGGGTAGACCCATCGACTTTAGCAACTGGGGATATGAAAACCAAGGCATCCTGGCACCTGGAGAAAATATCCTAGGGGCAAAACCAGGAGGCGGTACACAAAAACTCAATGGTACTAGCTTTGCCACCCCCATAGTGGCTGGAGTCGCCGCCTTGCTGCTAAGTCTGCAAGTCCAGCGCGGCGAAAAACCAGACCCCCATAAAATTAGAACCGCCTTATTAGAAACTGCCATCCCTTGCACACCAAACGACACCGAAGATGCAAGTCGTTGTTTGCTAGGCAAGCTGAATATTTCTGGTGCATTGCAATATCTCAAAGGAGGAACCGTGTCCGAAGAATTACAAACCCTAGAAGCCGTTGACAGCATTGAAGCTGCTGGTTGTGGCTGTGGCGGAACTGATGTCAGCGAAGCCTCACCCAACCCCCAAGAATTTGTCTGCTCTGAAGCATCTGAAGTTGTTGCACCTACTCCCGTAGCCACTTCCACACCAATCACCACCGCAAGCATACCCACTGTCAGATCTACTGCTATGTCAAATCGTGCATCCAACTACGTCACCGCTAGCCAAGCACCAAGCGAACTAGCCGAATCCACATTGGTCTATGCTTTAGGAACTCTTGGCTATGACTTTGGCAGCGAAGCCAGGCGCGATTCCTTCAAGCAATTAATGCCAGGAATCGAAATTGAAGGTACAGCAGTTCCCGCAAACCCCTACGATGCACGGCAAATGGTGGACTATTTGGAAGCCAATCTTTCCGAAGCCAAATCCTTAATTTGGACATTGAACCTAGAGTTAACCCCCATCTATGCCATTGAACCTGTAGGCGGTTTTGCCAGAGATACTTATGCTGTAATACAGCAATTACTCTCAGGACAAATACAACCAGAAGACAACGCCGACTATGTAGAGCGAGTCAGTATTCCTGGTGTATTATCTGGGCGCAGTGTTAAACTATTTTCTGGGCAAGTCGTGCCAGTAATTGAACTTTACAGCATCCGAGGACTCTACGGCTGGAAGGTTAACAACCTAGTCAATGCTGCGATACAAACGGTACAAGCCCAAGCTACAGACACACAAGAAGATTCTATTCGTCGCACCCTTGGCAGTTTCCTCAGCCGTATTTACTATGATTTACGCAACTTAGGCACAACTTCTCAAGATAGGGCGCTAAATTTTGCTTCTACCAACGCCTTCCAAGCTGCTTCTACCTTTGCCTCAGCCGTAGCCGAAGGTATGGAATTAGATAGTATTACAGTAGAAAAAAGTCCTTTCTGTAGACTTGATAGCGATTGTTGGGATGTCAAACTGAAATTCTTTGACCCTGAAAATAGCCGCCGTGCGAAGAAATTATTCCGTTTTACAATTGACGTGAGCGATATTATTCCTGTTACTTTGGGCGAAGTGCGTACTTGGTCTACACCATATTAATCTCAACCTTTGGGGTTTTACCTGCTCAAGAGGAGAGAACTGGATTTTTGGTCTCACCTCTTTGCCAGATATTTCTGTAACTATTCGGAAAACCAGAACAAGAGGGAACTAGATTTTCCTGTCTCCCTCCTTTTTAAGGATTAAGGGGGGTAATTCACCCTAGTTTGGCCAAGAGAATGTAGCCAAGAGGTGAATATATACAGCCTCACAAAGAGACGGTATCACAAAATTTTCTAAGGTTATTCAACATGAGATTACCCATACTTTCCGCTCCAGTAAAAAGACCCGATATTATTTATCCTCATCGGGCCGTGGATGTAATTCACGGCAGAGTTGAAGATTTAGTACATATTCGTATGGATTTATTACATGGTGCTAACTACAACGACCCACCAGCGTTTCAAAACAGGAGTTATCAGCAATTTAAGTCTTCTGGTCACTGCGGTTGTCGCAAGTTTTAGTGAGTTTTCATTTGTTCACAATATACCTAGAAAACTAACCTCATAACCCCCTTTTCTATGAAAAAAGGGGGAACTGATAGACTACAAAACACTAGATAAATTTATGTTAATTATATGACGGAGGCAACAAAATATTTGCAGTATGCGCTTACATTTGATGGACAAGATGACTATATCCTTTTAGGCAAGAAACCTGAATTTAAGATTGAGAAAGAAATTACCTTAGAAGCTTGGGTTTATTGTCAAAAACAACGGCGACGAGCAGGGATTATTTCTAATGTTTTTGACACAAATACAACTGAAAGCGGCTACGGTATTCTTCTTGATGGCAAAAGTGGCGTATTTTTTGCTTTAAAAACTTCATCTAAGAGAATTCAATATTTTGGTAGTAAAGTTGATTCTTTAAAGCTAAATCAATGGAATCATGTTGCTGTCACTTATGATGGTGAACAGATGAAATTATATCTTGATGGAGTAGAAATAGCCGCCAAATCATCTTCTGATTCTGGTATTAATTACGAACCTGAAAATGATTTGCTGATTGGAACCTACAAAGATAATAATGAAACCTACCCATTTTTGGGAAAAATTGCGGAAGTACGTCTTTGGCAGGTAGCTCGTACTCAATCAGAGATTAAAGAAAATATGCACCAATCTTTGATGGGGAATGAGTTAGGATTAGTTGGTTATTGGCCTTTGAATGAGGGTAGCAGTAATATTACTCATGATCTGACTAAAAACGCCAATCACGGCACAATTAATGGTGCTAATTGGATGCTATCCGAAGTTCCATTTACTCATGCTAAATCTAATTTTGAATTAGGAGTTGCTAAAACCATGTCCAAAGAAAAGAAAACTACCGCCAACTCAATTCCAGCAGAATCAGCAAATTCTCAAACCCCAAAAAAAGCTGAGGAGATTAAAAGCCATCTGTTGGCTACTGGTCTTGAAGATTATGGATTTTGGTGGGAAGAAATGGCTAAGGCGCATTCTAATAAATCTGAGCCTGATAAGCCTTTTCGTCGTGGTCGCATTTGGATGTAAAACAGCAGACAAAGCCGAGACTTTGATTGTTTTGTCTCGGCATTTTTTGTCATTTTTTTACTTATTGATTTTCTGGAATTCCTGGAAGTGGAGTAACTTCAAAAGAACGATTAAATCCGCCGCTGGGAACTTGAGTTGGTGGTACAGCAGCAGGTGAAAGTCCAGTCACTCTATCACTGGCATCGATACAAGTATCCATTGCCTGAGTTGGCGCAATCTCAATCTCACTACGTAAGCCCACTACACATTCAGCAAAACGCACTGGCAATAAACTACGACCACAGTAATTTAAAATTGATGGATTGACAGCCCCTTCTGTATTCCTGCTCACACCAACCACACAGTTAGCTAATTCTTGGGGACGTCGAGATTGCCTACAAGAAGAGAGCGCATCTACAGGGGGAATTTGCGTTTGTTGATTGATTTTTACTACGCAGGCAGATAAGTCCCTCGGGCGCAGCGCTTTTGCACAACCTTGTGATACTGCTTGTGCTGTTAAGCCCAAATTCAAAAGTTGAGCTGAACAAACGCGGTAATCGTTAGCATAAGAGGTAGTAACAGCCATACTTGGAGCCATTGTTGATAACCATCCAGCTATCACCAAAACTGGCGCCGTCAGTCGTAATGAAGAAACTTGTTTCGCCGGAAATATCTTCACAGTAGAACTGCCTTCTTGGTTACCAGTTTTACCAAAATTTTTTTTGTACATTGCCGTTCTCCAAACACCCAAAGTTATGCTAACTCAAATGTACGGCAACTCTGCGGCAAATTAGGAAATATAGTTATTGGCGTTTATCAGCAATTTCTGGTCTTGTAAGATTAATGTAATATTTTTACCCAGTCATGCCAGTAGGCGGCTTTTTCGGGGGAGCATCAATACAGGCAGCATCTATTCGGCAGAAAATGGTGTTAATATAGTCAAAATGTGCAACCAGTAGACAGCGTAAAAAGTATTTCTGAGTTGGAAATACAGCGTCAACCAATGTAGTAGTTGGATAGTCTACAAAACTAAATAAACACAAAAAACCGGTTTGTTTGTAAGAGTACGGCAAGGCAAGCCGGAATTTAAGCTTGGAAAGAAAATGTTTCGACTTGGGGGGATAAGTCCTGACAAGGCAAGCATTATTCATCAAACCAAGAATCTCCTGACTTATAATCAGGAGAGTGTCAAAATGGAATGTCTGGGTAAAAGTTAAACAGGATTAGATTAAGGAAACTCATGTCCCGATATAGAGGGCCACGCCTCAGAATTGTACGTCGCTTGGGCGAATTGCCAGGATTAACTCGTAAAAGTGCTAGACGTGCCTATCCACCAGGTCAACATGGTCAGAATCGTAAAAAACGTTCTGAATATGCAGTCCGTCTGGAGGAAAAGCAAAAGCTCCGTTTAAACTACGGTTTGACAGAAAAACAACTGTTGCGTTATGTGCGTAAAGCCAGACGTGTGACAGGTTCTACAGGACAAGTGCTGCTACAACTGCTAGAAATGCGCTTGGATAATACCGTTTTTCGGTTGGGTATTGCTCCTACCATTCCCGCAGCTCGTCAGCTAGTAAATCACGGTCATGTCACGGTTAATGGTCGGGTAGTGAACATTGCTAGTTACCAGTGCCGTCCCGGTGAAGTAATTGCAATCAGAGACAGAGAAGCATCACGGAAGTTAGTAGAAACCAATTTGCAATATCCTGGTTTAGCTAACCTCCCTAGCCATCTGGAATTTGACAAAAACAAGTTAACTGGCAAAGTTAACAGTGTCATTGAGCGCGAATGGGTAGCGTTGCAAGTTAATGAATTGCTCGTGGTGGAATACTACTCACGACAAGCCTAGGCAGGGACTGGGGACTAGGGACTGGGGACTGGGGACTAAAAATTAACTTTTAGCCTCTCACCTATCACCTATAACCCCTAGCCTTTAACCGCCAATTTGCGACATGGTACGGCTATAAAGACCCGCAGTGCCAGAGTCGCGCCCTTTAAAATTAATTTCTGGCTTGATTGTCAATAAATTTTTGACCTGTTCTTGTAATTGATGAGTACTTACACCAGTACGGAGAGCAGCTTTTAAATTTATTTGACCAGTTTCATTTAATAAACAAGGGCGTAGCCAACCATCAGCGGAAAAGCGCATTCGGTTACAGCGATCGCAAAAACATTCTGACATTTGACTAATAAATCCTAGTGTCCCCTTCGCACCAGGAATTTGAAATATATCGGCAGGCCCAGCGCCACAAACTTGGGATTCTGTCAAGCCCCAGGCATCACCTATGCGTTGCCGTAAATCTGCCGAAGATACCCAACCGCGATCGCCAAACAATTGCCAATTACCAATGGGCATAAACTCAATAAATCGGACGTGCCACTGTCGCTCAATAGTTAAGGCTGCTAAATCGAGAATTTCGTGGTCATTGACACCAGGGATAACCACAACATTTAGTTTCAAAGGGTCAAATCCTACGTTATAAGCAGCTTGAATCCCTTGCCAAACTTCTTGCCAACGAGAACGCCCCCGATTACCAATAATTTGATCAAAGATATGGGGATCAAGAGAATCTAAGCTAATATTGACCCGCCGCAAACCAGCATCATATAGACCTTGCGCTTTAGAAGCTAATAAAAAGCCGTTGGTTGTCATGGATAAATCTTGAGTTTGGGGCAATGAAGCGATCGCCCTCACTAACTCCACTACACGGGGACGCAGTAACGGTTCCCCACCAGTTAACCGAAACCGAGTAAAGCCTACGGGAATAAACACCTCTTGAATGAGGGTGAGCAATTCTGCGTCAGTTAATAATTGTTCCTTGAGTAGATAGTCTAGTTCTGCCCCTTCAGGCATACAGTACTGACACCGAAAATTACAACGGTCAATGAGGCTAATTCTAAGGTAGTCTACCTGGTTCATCTTGCTTAGTAGTTTTGTCACCCAATGCAAAATCTCAAACTTTTGTCAAGTTATCTGAGTTGGCTTGTCAGAGAAATTTTACTGACATTCTCCTAGGCTAGCGTGCATTCAATATATTTGTGAATATTTGATAATGCTCCAGAATCGGCAAAGGAAACTGGAGCATCTTTTGAGGTAATAATTACTACTATTGTCTAATCTCTATTGATTTTGCAAACGGTTAATTTCTTGCAAATCCAGAGCATAATTCAATCGGAGAACGTTGACACCCGGTTCACCAAAAATCCAGAGAAATCTCCCATCAGTATACTGATTTAGCAACGGAATAATTTCATCATCTTGTACCCCACGGGCCCGGGCCACTCGCCTCAATTGTTGCCTGGCTGATCTCACGGAAATATGTGGGTCTAAACCAGATCCGGAAGTATAAATTAAATCAGCAAGGGGTTGAATATTATCGTCTCGAAATTGAGTTGCCTGTTCGACAATTCGCTCCACTAGTGCGGGATTGCTAGGAGCGAGATTACTAGCACCAGATATGCCGGTGGGACTGGCCCTTCTACCTTGACTATATCTGACAAGACTGGGACGACCATGAAAATAACGCTCCGAGGTAAACGTCTGACCAATCAAAGCCGAACCAATTGGTTGGTTTTCTATATTCACCATGATGCTACCGTTAGCTTGCAATGGGAACAAAGCTTGGCCCACTACTAGGATTGCTAAAGGATAAATCAGGGCTGTCACTAACCACAGCACCAGAGTGATGCGAATTGCTTTACTAGCTTCTTGAATAAAATTCATCATAGGGAGTTAAAAGTAGGAAATTGCGAATGGGGAAAATGGAAATTTTAAGCCAATCCCACTGCCGTAATCAGCATATCTATGAATTTAATGGCGATAAACGGTGCGATCGCCCCACCCAAACCATAAATGAGAATATGGCGTTGTAGCAGCTGATTAGCTGTTAGAGGTCTAAACTGTACTCCTTTTAAAGCCAAAGGAATTAAAGCCGGAATAATCAGCGCATTATAAGTCAAGGCTGATAATACAGCAGAATTTGTGCTATGCAAATTCATAATATTGAAGCTTTGCACCTTAGCAATAGCCAGGATAGCGGGAATAATTGCCAAGCATTGAGCAAGATTATTGGCAATGGAAAATGTAGTCAAAGCTCCACGGGTAATTAATAATTGTTTACCGATACTCATAATATCGATCAGCTTGGTGGGATCAGAGTCCAAATCTACGATATTGGCTGCTTCTTTAGCTGCTTGCGTCCCTGTATTCATGGCTACACTAATATTTGCCTGTGCTAGTGCGGGAGCGTCGTTATTGCCATCTCCTGTCATGGCTACCAGTTTGCCAGCTGCTTGTTCGTTTTGAATAACGCTGACTTTATCTTCTGCTGTAGCTTCGGCAATAAAGTCATTGACTCCGGCTTCATAAGCAATGACAGATGCAGTAATCCGGTTATCCCCAGTAATCATGATTGTCCGTACTCCCAGGCGGCGTAACTGCTGAAAACGTTCACGGATACCAGGTTTAATAATGTCTTTGAGATAAATCACACCATAGATTTCGTGATCAAGACAAACTGCTAAGGGTGTACCTCCCTGTTGGGAAATACGTTGGTATACCGCATCTAGTTCTGGGGGTTCTTGTCCATTACGGAAACGCACAAATTCTCTAATTGCTCCTACCGCTCCCTTGCGGGCTTCGCGTCCACCAAACAAGTTAGTACCACTCATGCGTGTTTGGTCAGAGAAGTCTACCCTGGCTGCCTGATGAGGATCAAAATCTAATCGGGCACCGAGTTTTTGGGCCATGCGGATAATTGATTTTCCTTCAGGTGTATCATCAAAGATGCTGGCAACCAAAGCAATGTTAGCCATTTCTGCGAGTGAATGGCCATTGACAGGAATAAACTCTTCTGCTAAACGGTTGCCTAAAGTAATTGTGCCTGTTTTGTCGAGAACTAAGGTATTAACATCGCCACAAGCTTCCACTGCTTGTCCAGAGGTGGCAATAATGTTAAATTGGGCAACTCGATCCATGCCAGCAATACCAATGACATTTAATAACCCACTGATGGTAGTAGGAATTAGTGCCACTAACAAGGCAACCAAAACTGATACGCTGACTGGAATCTGGACGTAGTAAGCGAATACGGGCAATGTGACTACAACCAATAAACAGATGAAACTGAAAACGGCTAGTAACACTGTTAAGGTGATTTCGTTCGGTGTTTTGCTGCGTTCTACTCCTTCCAATAAAGCAATCATGCGGTCAATAAACCCTTTACCAGGGTTGGCTGTAATCCGGACAATCAATTCATCAGCAATAATTTTCGTACCACCAATTACTGAACTAGCAACATCCGAACCTGATTCCTTGATAACTGGTGCTGATTCTCCAGTAATGGCCGATTCATCCACCGAAGCCATACCCATGATGACTTCACCATCAGCGGGGATAATATCGCCAGCTACTAAATAGATGGTGTCGCTCTGCCGCAGACTAGTAGAAGCTACTTCAGAGATTGTGCCATCGGGGGCCAGTTTTTTAGCGATCGTTTGTGATTTTGTAGCTCGTAAGATATCTGCTTGGGCTTTACCCCGTCCTTCAGCTAATGCTTCCGCAAAATTAGCCACCCAAACGGTGAAGAACAAAATACCTGTTAATAAGCCGTTAAACAGTTGTGGATTCTCTTGTGGGGCTGGCCCAAATAAATTGGGTTTAATGGTTAAAACTAAAGTCACAAGTGTCCCCAGCCACACCAAAAACATCACTGGGTTTTTGATAGCATTTTGGGGATTGAGTTTGATAAAAGCATCCCTAAAGGCTCTGAGGTAAAGTTTTGTGCTATTTAGCCTAGCTTTTTTACTAACTTTGCGGCGATCGCTTGGTCGAGAACGAAGTGATTTCACTTGAGAGGTAGGTGCAAGGTTCATAGAGAGTAGGGACTGGGGACTGGGGGACTGGAAGTGGAAGGAAGGGGATAAGAATAAAAATACTTCCTCATCTCCCTCATTTTTCTAACTACCAGATGCGAGTTTAAAGCTTTCGGCTATTGGGCCTAGGGCTAATACTGGAAAGAAGGTTAACATGCCTAAAATCAGTATTAATCCGGCGGTAGCAGTGGTAAATACTAAGGAATCTGTTTTGAGGGTACCAGTTGTTTCGGGTATGGTTGCTTTACTAGACATACTTTCAGCCAATAACAAGATGGCAATCATTGGGATGTAACGTCCTGCTAACATGCTGAAACAGGTACTTAGATTCCACCATAAAGTGTTGTTGGTCAATCCCTCTAAGCTAGAGCCGTTGTTGGCACCAGCTGAGGCATATTCGTAAACTACTTGGGAAATTCCGTGAAAGCCGGGGTTGCTAATTCCCGATAAGGAAAATGGATAGGCCAATGTAATGGCGCTGGGAATTAACACCACAATTGGGTGAATTAGCAGTACTACACTGGCAAGGATGATTTCTGGTTTTTCGATTTTGCGCCCTAAAAATTCTGGGGTGCGTCCTACCATGAACCCGGTTAAGAATACAGTCAGAATTATATAAATTAATAGGTAAGCTATTCCAGTTCCCTGACCTCCCCAGACTACTCGCAAAAATAAGTTGAATAATGTCGAAAATAGCCCTTGTGGCATTAAAGAATCATGCATTCCGTTGACTGCACCACACATGGTGGCGGTAGTCATGACTGCCCATAATGCTGTTTGTGCCCAGCCAAGTCGAATTTCTTTGCCTTCTAGATTGGGTTGTTCTAATCCCAATGTGCCATTAACTAGGGGATTCCCTTGTTGTTCTCCACCGATGGCTATCCAAACTAAAATTACAAAAGCTATAAATACCATCCAAAACAGTAGCCAAGCCTGTCTGATGTTTTTGCTAAATACGCCATAGGTGTAAATTAAGGATGCAGGAATGGCAATCATGGCCATCGCTTCGATTAAGTTAGAAGCACCATCGGGATTTTCAAAGGGATGGGCAGAGTTAACGCCAAAAAAACCACCGCCGTTATCGCCTAACATTTTGATCATCTCAAAGGAGGCTACGGGCCCTCTGGCAATATATTGTGTGCCACCTTCTAGGGTTTCCACCACCAGTGTTCCATCTAATGTTTGCGGTACACCTAATAAAACTAAGGCGATCGCTCCAATTACTGAAATAGGTAATAATATCCTGGTAATAGCACGGGTAATATCAACGTAAAAGTTACCTAGCTTTCTGCCTGTTAAGCCCCGCATCAAGGCAATGCCCACTGCTAGCCCTGTAGCGGCTGAGGTAAACATCAAAAAGCCTAAAGCTGCTACCTGACTAAAATAACTTAAGGTTGTCTCACCAGTGTAATGTTGCTGCCCAGTATTAGTGACAAATGAAACAACTGTGTGTAGTAATATATCCCAGGTAGGTGAGCTAAAGCCATTGGGATTCCAAGGTAATATTCCTTGAAAATATAACAGCAAGTATACTAAAATACCCATTATCAGATTACTGAAGAGTAATGCTCGGACATACTCCCCGGCTGTCATATTATCTTTTCTGTTAACACCTGCTAGCAGAAAGAAACTTCTCTCTATGGGGTTCATGAGAAAGTCAAGTAATGTTCTTTCTCCCAAGAAAACACGCGCTATGTATTTTCCCAAAACTGGAGTAATGGCTATGACAATACACAGCGTTAAACCTATTTGCAGAAAACCTTGTCCCATTGATTTTTTGTTCGATTTAGTAAAGTAATCGCCAGTGTAATGTTTAAATATATTAGATATGTAGGATTCCTATTTGATTTTGTCAAAGACGGATGATTTCCCACCTTAGTAGGTTTTATCAGTAATAAGTTTATATTACTTAGCAAAATTCAAATTAGATTCCTATATCCTATGAATTATGGGGCAATGTTTTATATACATAACCTCAATTCATTGATTTTTTGTAGTTATTAATATTTTTCAGATCCTTGAGAAAGTTTCCGTTAAAAATATTTAAAGTTTACGCTTAGACATCTAACTGTAACTTGTTGGTTAGTTAATATTTCCTGGTTATACAATATATTCTCAAAATCTGCTAATTCAAAATTTTTTGGTAACAGAACTTTTATACTACAAAAATATGATTTTGGTATAATAAGATACTTATTTTTTCATCAGCACCACTTGAATAGAAACTGAGTAATACCCTGCATATTATTTTGACCCCTCCCAAGCTCCCCTAGCTAAAGGGAAGTGCCGTAGACGGTGGGGCTATTTCGATAAGTCTTCATCTGGAAATAATATCAGCAATAATATTGTCTAGTTATTTTATATTTATATCTCTCAATTTTTGACCAATTTGGCATAAGTTTAAATTTAGCCCTTAAGACTGAATGTCTGGGGCTACACAAACATGACGCGTAGCGTCTTCCTGAAGGGAAGGCAGCTACGCAGGCTATTTAAAAGCATTTGATGTATAAATAAGTCGGTAAAAATAAACCACCCACATTCCGCATCTTTAACTAACTGTCACAATCGTTTATTACGGAAGTAAATTCATTTACTGCATTGATAGAGCCTAAAAATAGGCTAATACAAGTTTAACGTCGAGCATCTCGACTCTATGCCATTAGTATCTTCAATCAGTGATGAACCAATGATATACTCTGGGTGCGATCGCTCAAAAGGCATCTTAAGAGCCATGCTGCTAGGCCAACCTCGTGCGATTGCTTTAGGATGATCAAAATTACCGTGGCGGATCTGGAGTGTCCAGCGGATGTGATCGCTACGGTTGGCTCCACTGGCGTGCAGCATTAGGGTGTGGAAAACTAGTACGTCGCCTACTTGCATTGGCACACGCAGGTGTGGAAATGGGCTTAGTATAGACCAGTCAACTATATCGACACTTGGAGGTTCATTCTTGCTCCTTGCCCGCCGTGGCAGCACACCCAGCTTGTGTGATCCGGGTGCAATTTGCAAACAACCATCCTGTTCTTCCACGTTCCGTAATGGAATCCAGTATACCACTGCATCTTCAGAGTCCTGAATAACTGGATAATCCTGATGCCACGGAAATAGATGCTCGTCTTCATAAGGTCTATCGACCCGTATATCAAACAACATATTAGCCATTAATGTGTTTGTAGACATCAGTTTCTTGGAAAGGCTGACTAACTTGGGATTGACGTTTATTTGGTGGATAGAAATTAATAAGCGAGCAGCATGTGAAATCACATGTCGGTGCATATACTCTAACTGACTCAATTGTTCAAATCCTGCATCAAATTCGGTAAATTCATCTGCTGTGGATTCTTTGTGCAGACCTAACTGTTGCATTTTCAGTTTAATCAGGTGCCTAATATCGCAGCGGACTGAATTAAGTTCTTCATCAGTAAATAGTCCTTTAGCCAAAAAGCAACCAAACTCCCCAAACAACTCCTTAGCTTGCTTGTCGGACTTTGCTAATGCAGTTGGGTCAGTCAGAGAGTAATTGACTGATAAATTGTTAATTAAAATATTTTGCATTGTTAATTGCTCCCTTCAGTGTTATTACCTAACACTAAATCTGCAAAAGATAATTCAGATGATGTATTTCAGTGGGCTTTTCTAGAGGTTGATGCCTGGTTTTGATCATCTGCTCAAACCAGGCGATAAGTGAGAGTGTAATGTTAATGCGACCACAAGTTGGCATATCTCCTATACCAACGGCAGCTTGATGCATGAATCGAATTAATTGTGATTGATCAAATATACCTAACTCGCAAATACTCGAAGTCCGAACCATTGTTTCTAATTGCGGTAGATGCTTGGACAAACCTAGCCAATAGTTATCGTTAAAAGATCTTTTGTCTGTTCTAATACGGATAGCTTCTGGCAACACTCCCTGCATAGCCGTTTGGAGTACGGGTTTAGGCATCCCAGGGATTTCCCTAATGCTTCTTGGAAGCCCCAAGCAAAAACTTAATAGACGTGGATCAAGGAAGGGACGAGAGTTGTGCATTCCTCTTGGAGCTGCCAGATTCCAACTAGACCAATCTCCTACAGAGCTTTGGATAGACCATAAATCCGCAGCAATTTCAATAGGGCTATGATACAGTTTTTGAGCGTTTTCTCTGCCAACACTCTGCATTTGATAACTGCGAGCAAAATCAGGAATCACCCACGGAGGAATAGAAAATGCCCCAAGGTTTGGCCAACGTCCAAATCCGAATCTCTCACCCGTTAAGATAGGCCAAGCAGGTTGAATACCGCATCCATACAGTATCGACCATACATCTTGATTTTTAGCATAGGCCCATCGGTTAGCCTCGAAAAGTGCTGTCAACCATCGACCCTGCCGTAAAAAGTCGGCGATGTAAAGCCGTTTGCTGGCTAGTAGTTGATCAGCTCCTATACCTGTCAATATAGTGTCTACTCCAACTTGATGGGCAGTCTCAATTAAAATTTTTTCCATCCCCAACTGGTTTAAATATGGGTAAGGCTCATCATGTATGGGAATTTCCTCGTTAAACCAAAGAAAGTCCAGTGCATTGTCTGAGTCGATCAAGTGGGCTTCAACTGGACCACCTTGTTCAATCACCATTTCAATATAAGCTCTCTCACCAACCAAGCAAGGCCTTTTGTACACTTCCGACAAAGTATGTAATGGCGATCGCCCTAGGCCTGATAGCATCCATTCACGAGCCGTACAAACTATACTCGAAGAATCCATTCCTCCCGATAAATGGGCAGCAATTCGCCCTCGCTGGACTCTTTGTTTAACGGCTTGTCTCAAGAGATCAGCGTACTGTTCGCCGGCTTCATCTAGTGTGATGTTGTTATTTTTGCCGAGTTTTGCTTTCCAATTCCACCAACAGTGACTTTTTACCTGTCCGATTGGGTTGATTTCCAACGTAGTGCCAGGAAGAACGCGCTGAATTTGTTGGAATGGAGTTCTTTCAGTGGGTAGCTCAAAACCTGGATTAGACCACATAATAAACTGGGCTATGAAATCAAGATCTAGTGATCTTTCAGGTAGCAAAGCCAGAAGCGATCGCAAACTCGTACTTACAGCTATCCCTTGCGACCTTACATGCCAATATAGAGGCCATGAACCAAGAGGGTCTCGCAGGGCAAACAGAAGTTGCGAAGTTTCATCCCACAATACTAAGGAAAATTCACCCTCTAATTCTTCAAGACCTTTAAGACCACTGTAACAATAGACGATTGTGGCGATCGCTGCATCGGAGGCACAACTTTGCGTCATTGACTGCGGCAATTTCGAGAGAATTTCGTCTTGATAACACAGGTGTCCTAAAACTACAGCTGCAATACCAGACTGGCGATCGCTAGCAAATGTAACTAAAGGCGCTTGCTTGGGATCATCTCTAGGGCAGGAAAATAAATGAAACTGAGTATCTTCATTCAAAGCAGTAAAGACATCAAATCCTACTCTCATATTCAGCAATACCGTATTGCAGGGGTAAATATTTCACAGTGCCTACGATCATCCGTTACAATCCAGGAGCCACACTCTACCCAAGCGTGTGCCTGAAAAGGATACAAATTAACGCCAAACACTAGTTCTGCTGGAAAACCAAAAATTGTCTTTAGAATTTGCCAACCAACAAGGGCACGTTCTTTGCAGGCGATCGGTAATAAAAAGTACCTTGCTGCTGTTTCACGAACTACGTCATCCACTGCTTTGACTGTCGTTTCCCAATCGCCAGAAAGCGCATTACTGTCGATGGGATAGTGCCAAAGCTGCCAAAACCGGACAGTTTTAGTCCAACCCAAGGTACGAATACTAATCCAAGCAAGTGCAAGCAACACAGAGGTAACGAGAGGAGACGGGACTACAGGGTGGAAGCGCGGTAATTGAGAGCGAATCAATTGCTTGGATTGCAAATCACCCAGGAATTTTGTTAAGTCAGTTCGCACCTGCTCTTCTGTCACACCATATTCCTGAACAATGTAATGCACTGACGTCTCTAAACCATGCTCAATTAGGAGCATTAACATCTTTGTACTGACTAAATCTAATCCGTAAAATCTGCCACGATTGAGATCTAGCAGCCGTGCCACCCCATCTTGAAGGAACAAGATTACATCCGTTTGGAGATGGTAGGATTGTTCTGCCTTCATCAGCATAGTGGAGCTAAGTTCTTGCCGCCCTATGTTTGTCATGACTTTCCATCTCGTTCTCGTTATTTTTGTATCTGAGCAGGCAGCTTGAGAAAACATCTTTGCAAGGTGCCTGCGTCATGATTACGTTTTCAAGACTTACCTTGGTGAGTACCGTCTGATCAAAAGCATTGATGCTTTCAATACTCGATATTGGCTATAAATGGATTAAGAATAATACCCACCCCAATCAGGCCAATATCCCCAAGGATCACCTTGCACTTTATCGAGATTGCCAAGTTCGTATAGTTTTGGCGCGTGATAGTCTTGTGCTTTGGCTTGTTCACCACTATTAGATATATTTGTCAATTCAAGTTGTTGAGATTTCATAACTAGCTCCTATCAAAGAAAATTGAAAAAGAATTTAGAAGAAGTTAAGGTCAGCTTGTACTTAAACCTGTTTTTTCACTTCAGGATAATCCAATGGCTTAAAGCCTTTCGGAGCTTAAAATTCCATGTTTGGACTAGAAATTTTAGTTACTGTTAAAAAATCAAGGCTCAAAGCTCGACTAAAATCAAAGCTTCAGAAGCTTACTTCAGTTATTGTTTTCCAAGAGTGACAAAACAGGGTTAATCTATGAAGTGAATCCTCAACTTTTCTTGTCTTCTGGATTATTTTGATTTAAAGAAATACTTTAGCTAAAACCACCTCTCTAATGGTAGAGGTTTTTACTTGAAGGCATACTCCTATGGGGGTATTATCAAAGCTTACTATTTATCAAAATCATTAACGTACAGTAGTATTTAATCTGTTCTATTTAAGATAGACTGAAGCAATAATATTCAGTATACAAAATGTAAAATAATTGATACCACAAAAAAATGTGTTGACTAAATTGCCATGTCAGCCTTGACTAATGGTTGACCATCTACAGTGGACGTTGGTTGGGGTTGGCTAATGGGGATTTTCATCACGAATTTCATGCCTTTTCCTGTGGTGGAATCACACCAGATTTTCCCATTGTGTTTTTCGGTAACGATTTGGTAACTGATGGATAAACCTAAACCGGTGCCTTTACCAACAGGTTTCGTGGTGAAGAAGGGATCAAAAATGCGCGATCGCACTGTTTCAGAAATCCCTAAACCATTATCAGCAATGACAATCTGGGCTTGATGCTCATCTATGATTTGAGTAGAAATACAAATTTGCCCAGGCTGTGTATGACGTTCCTCTGGTGTTTTTTGTTGCGTTGATTCTTCCAAAGCATCGATGGCATTGGTGAGTAAATTCATAAATACCTGATTCAGATAGCCAGGATAACACTCAACTAACGGTAATTGACCGTAATTTTTCACTACTTCAATAGCTGGGGCATCCAACTTGGCTTTGAAGCGGTGTTGTAAAATCATCAAAGTGTTATCAATACCTTCGTGGATATCGGCGGGTTTGAATTCTGCTTCATCTAAGCGAGAAAAGTTACGTAACGACAGGACAATATCACGGATGCGATTAGCACCTACTGTCATCGACTGGAGAATTTTTTGCAGATCCTCACTAATAAAATCTAAATCCACTTCATCCAGTTGATCTGGCAGCAATTGAGCAGATTTATCAAAGTCATGTTGATAATAGTTGATGAGTCCTAGCAACTCTTGAAAATATTGTTCAATATGCGTCAAGTTACCGTAAATAAAGTTGATGGGATTATTGATTTCATGAGCAACTCCCGCCACCATTTGTCCCAGTGCTGACATTTTTTCACTTTGTACCATTTGATTTTGGGTGCGGTGCAATTCTCTGAGCGTAGTTTCAAGTTGCTGCATTTGTTCATACAACTGCAGATCGCGCAATTTCAGTTGCTCTGTCATTTGATTGAATCCTTGCGCCAATAATCCGACCTCATCCTGGGTATCTACTGGGAGACGGATAGTTAAGTTACCTTGGGCTAATTGTTGAGTTGCTTGAGTCAAACTTTGGATGCGACGACTGAGTGATTGAGTGACACCGAACCCTAGAAACATCACTCCCACAATGAGAACACTTCCAAGTAAACCAAAACTACCCACAATAAACCACAATTGTCGCTCTGCTTGTTCGGTTTCTGTGACAGATTTAAGTACAGCGATTTTGAGTTTTGTTTGATCTAAACTTGGTAGTTCAATGATTTTACCCAGATAAGTTTCTCCAGCAATTTTGATGTTGGTAGGTGAGCTATCTGCTGGAGAAAATGGCCAGGGTTGATTACGTTCAAACTTTAAAGTTGATGCAGTTACTTGATTATCCTGAAGGACAATCAGATGCATAGATGTATGGCCTCGAAATTGCTGAAGTAGAGTATCATCAATGGCAACACCAATCACTAAGTTGGCTAAAACTTGTGTTGAAGATTTAATGGAAACAAAACTAGCCAGGGAGGACAAAGCGGCATTTTCTCCTACAATAATGCCTGATATTTCCAGTCCGGTTTGGGCGATGGCATTAATATTGGCATCTTGAACTTGATTGAGTGATTGCTGCTGGGAAGATATTAACGATTGACCATTAGTATTAATAATTCTCAGCAAATCGAGTTCTAAAGAAGCTTGGATGGGTAATAGGGTGCGGAGTAATAAGGCGCGATCGCCTACAGCAACCGCTTCGATTACGCTTTTTTCTTCACTGATCCAACGAGATTTTAAAGCCAGCAATTGTTGTTGCTGCTGCAAATCTTGTTGTAGCAACAGGGCAAGATCTGTTATTTTCTTGTGCGCTGTTTGTTCTAAGCTGTTTCTGGTAAAGTAACCAAACCCAATAGTGCCAGCAGCCCACAAAGTTAAGAAAATGAACAAAGGTAGTGACAACAGCTTGACGGAAACTGGAAGCTTTGTGTATTTATTACGGATGATCATTTCTTTTGAGAAACTGCTTGTTGCGTAACAGAAGCAAAGCCAGCTTGTTCTAAAACAATACTGGCTGGCTGGCTCAAGATGTAATCGACAAAAGATTTTGTTGTCTGGGAAGGTTGTTTACTCCAAACAATTCCTATCGTCCTTACCATTGGGTAATTTCCTGCTTTCAGGTTTTCTGGCGTAGACTCAATGCCATTTAAGCTGAGACGATTTACCTGTAAATTATGAGAAACGGCATAAGCCAAAGAAAAAGCACCTATGCTATGAGGAGTACTTTGCAGCGTTTGAATCAATTCGCCTTCTTTACGCATCACTACGGCATTCGGTGAATTGGGCAAATCTTTTCCCAGATAATGTTGACGTAAAAGACGCTTGGCAGATTCATCTTCTGGACGATCTAAAACTACAATTGAGGCATCAGGCCCACCTAATTGCTGCCAGTTGGTAATGCTACCGCTATAAATGCCTTGGAGGTCTTGAGTGGTGAGGTTGTTTACTTGAGTGACACTGGGATGAGTCGCAACCAGCAGGGCATCTTTAACTACCTGAAAAAATTCTAAAGTGCCATCGTTTTCTTCTGGTTTTAAGGTTTTAGAAATTGCCCCTACATCAACTAAACCCTGCTTGATTCCGGCAATAGTATTTTCTGACTGACCTGGTTCTAGGAGGATAAGTTGCTGATTTTTGTTGGTAGATTCGTAAGCTTGCTTGAGGGTTTGCCAAAAATTTACCGTACTGCTGGAACCGCCTACCTTGATTGCTGTTTGAGAGTTACTGTCTGGCGTTGTAATATTGGTAACCGCAGTGGAATTGGGATTTGTTGAACAACTGGGTAATCCCAAAAGCGCGATCGCACTGAACGCGAAGATGAATAAACACTTTTTCATTCAGTATATTATTGCAAGTGAATAATTACATTTATATCTAGTATTCCCTCATCCTCACAGAAATTTATACTACGACCGCGCCGATTCACCCAGTAAACCAGAGATAAACAAAGTATACGGCTATCTAACGCGTATAAACTGCTTTTTTCATTCCCATTTCCTCTATGGTTACAGGATTTCCATCTTTGGTGAAATCAAAGGATTTAGTAATTCGCCCGTGAATAAATAATGTCCATGCTGCTTGACCATTTTCGATCCAGATACAATGATATTTTTGGGCAGATCGGAAAATAATTGAGCCTGGCCCGTACCATTTGGTTCCCTGTTCTGTTTTCTCCCAGTATCCACCTTTTAAGATGATGCTGATATTAGCCCAGGGGTGGTTGTGTAGTAAACCTTTATACCATTCTGGACGATCTAAAATTTGGTTTAGGGTAATATTGAACCAGCGATTTTGCGGAAACAAAATAAAGTGAATATGCTGGCGCGGCTGTTTCTGTTCTGTATCGTTATAAGCAGTTAAGCAAGGACGAGACTCTAGATACTTGTTAAATAATTTGGCTAGCACAAAAATAGCTCCTAGTTAAAGCTTGGTAGTACTAATTCGTAGTTAAGTAAATGCAAGTTGTCAGCTTGATTACATGATGTTCAATGGATCTACATCTATAGTTAAGCTAACAGAATCACAACAAAGCGATCGCACTGATTCCCAATCAGGTAGCTGTGGTAAGGCATCAGGGGCGAATTTTAGGAGTATTTGCCAGCGATAACGGTTGGCTACCCTCACAATACTGGCTGGGGCTGGGCCTAGCACCTCAAAGCCTTCTCTATCACTTAATGCTGTGGCGATGATTTGCGCTGTGTTCTGTACTTGGATGGGATCAAGGCTACTTAAACGTAATAAAATTAACCTGCCATAAGGTGGATAATTCAGTGCTTCCCGTTGTTCTAATTCGGCTTGGGAAAAAGATTGATAATCATGTTGTTGCACCGCTTCAATTACCGGGTGTTCTGGGGTGTATGTTTGCACAATCACTCTACCGGGATCATCGCCTCTACCAGCACGCCCAGCTACTTGAGTTAAGGTTTGAAATGCCCGTTCACTGGCACGATAATCTGATAGATGCAACAAACCATCAGCAGCCACTACACCGACAAGTGTCACCTGGGGTAAATCTAGACCTTTGGTGAGCATTTGCGTACCTACTAATAGATGTGCTTCCCCGTTGGCAAACCGCGTCAGCAGGGTACGGTGTGCGCCTTTGTTACGGGTGGTATCGCTATCAAACCGGATATAAGTTAACTGCGGAAACTGTCTTGCTAATTCTTGGGCGACGCGCTGAGTTCCGCTACCAAAAAATTTGAGGTAAGGTGAACCGCATTCTGGGCATTGTTGGGGATGCGATCGCACATAATTACAGTAATGACAGCGTAATAATTGGGGCGCACCGTCTTCGGTCTGGTGATAGGATAGCGACACGTCACAATGGGGACATTCCATTACATACCCACAACTGCGACAAGAAACAAAGGTACTGTGTCCCCGGCGATGAATAAATAAAATTCCTTGTTGTTGCTTTTCTTGCAGCTGATGTAAAGCTGTTTGTAGCGCTCTACTAAATATAGAACGATTTCCCTGCTGTAACTCTAGCCGCATATCGACTAATTCCACCGGTGGTAAGGGGCGGGAGTTGATGCGTTGGGGAAGGGAGAGGTAATAGGAGGAGTTGGGAGTGGGGGATGAAGTGTTTTTCAGGCTCACCCAACTTTCTAATGAAGGGGTGGCGGAACCTAAAATTAAGGGACAGTTTTCTAATTCGGCTCGCCATTGGGCGACGGTGCGGGCGTGGTATGTGGGGATGGGGGAATCTTGTTTGAAACTGCTGTCGTGTTCTTCGTCTAAGATGATGATTCCTAAGTTGGGTAAGGGGGCGAAAATGGCGCTGCGCGTCCCGATGATGATTTGGGGTTCGCCTGTGAGCATTTGTCGCCAAGTGTCGTAACGTTCACCGTCAGAAAGGGCGCTGTGATACACACTAATTTTGTTGCCGAAACGAGCGCGGAAACGATCTGTTAACTGGGGTGTGAGTCCAATTTCTGGAACTAATACTAGGGCAGATTTACCTTGGTTAATTAGGGGTGCGATCGCTTGTAAATATACTTCGGTTTTGCCGGAACCTGTGATCCCATGCAATAACACTTGAGCAAATTGATTCAAGTATTTGATCATGGCTAAGGCATTGGCTTGATCACTATTTAAGGTTTTGGGATCATCCTGCGCTAATGCTAATCCTTGTTCTGTTCTTAATATTTCTCTCTCCTCAATAACTATGTAGCCTTTGTTGGCCATCGTCTTTAAGGTAGAGGAACTAGCATGACAAATTTGTAAGAGTTCACTTTGCCATAATTCTCCGCCACGTCGTCGTAATACTTCTAAAATTTCTCGTTGGCTAGTAGTTAAATCATGATCAATGGTGCCAATTAAGGTGACTGCTTTTTGGAGTTTTGGTTTATTTAGCCTTGGAGGTTCCAAATAACTTTCTACGAACCCCAATCGCAATAACTCGCGTACTCCCCGATAGGCTGCTTTGATTTTTTGTTGCAGGTAGGTAAAACTGTAGTCTCCATCTGGTTGCGCTTGCAAAAGTTGGATAACTTGCTGTGCTGTGGGACTAATAAAGGTTGCTGATTGGGAAATTTGTCGGTTTATTTCGGCATTTTGGCATAAGCGAATCCGACGTTGCGATCGCCCCAGCAATCCTGGTGGTAATGCTACCCGGATCACCTGAATTAGCGGCGTATAGTAATATGCGGCTACTCGATTTAATAATTCCCAATATGTGGTGGGAAAAAATCCTACACTCACTACATCTTCTACTTCTCGAATTTTTTCTGGTGGTAAATCTACGTTTAGTTCTGTCAATAAACGAATGGCGATCGCTCCTACTTTTTGTGAGCCAAATGGCACACTTAAAATATCCCCAGGGTTGATTTTTAAATGCGTAGGCGATCGGTAAGTAAACAATCCCAGCGCTCCTGGACAATCCACCAGCACTTCCACCCACAGAGGTACCGTTTCTGACTGGTAAGATTCACCAGGTTCCGCAACCGCTAAATTGAGTAAATTAATGCCATTTGTATACATAAGTTAGTAATTCTATGCTCAAATATTTCTCTCGATTTCACTTCGTTTCTCGGTAATTATCTAGCTAATCCAGTTTTTATTTTTTGGAGGTAAATTGTATTTCATAATACTTTCAATCCACATAATACTTGAGAATTTTCTTATTATGTAATCTACTAGACAATTTTGTCTTAACAATACATGCCATAAATAGTTGAAGAGAGTTATAAAAAATCCAACTATGTTATTGGCTGCTTCTGAAATAGTGTGACTATCTACTAAATCTGACGTAGTATTTTTCAGCCTCTTGATAGATATTCAACTGTTAATGTCTATGAGATGCTTTTATACATACAAAATATTTCAGAAATTTAAACTAGTCAACTTATGTCATTTAGGAAATTTTATGAAAAACATATAACTCCAAAAATCGAAACTATGATTGTCGTAATGATTTTTAACCCATAAAGCTGAATTTTTTCATAAAAGTATAGAAAATTTTAAGCTGTTGGGGGATTTACCTGAGTTTTTTATATTTGTTAGAGTGGATAAAGGTTAAAGAAAATCGACAGGCTCAGGTATTAGGAAAAAAATAAGGCATATATTCTGTTGGAACCTGAGAAGATCGTTTCTGGGTGCAAAAGCCAGTATTTGTTAGAGTTTATATCTAACTGGAAACCAGAAATGATAGCTAAGGGCTGATTTTTATAACTGAATAAGCAATTAGCAAAAACATGTATTTTTATCACAAAGAGGTGCATTTGTTTCTTAGGGAAACTACCAAGCTTTAACCAAACGGCTGTCAATAAGTTATGTACCAAACAAAGCAACAATCCCTAAAGTAAACTATGAACATTGCTGAATTGGGAACAATGGAAATACTGGAAACTACTACCGAACATGAAGAACATACATTAGAAGATATATTAGAACCAGTAGTAGAGGAAGAATCCCCAATTATCGAAAATCTGGAATCAGAGGAACGTGATGGGGATGAAATGGCGGCGGCGAGGCCTTCAGGATACAATAAAACTGAACATGATGATGCCGTAGGCGCGTTTTTTAAAGAAATGGCGCGTTATCCGTTGCTCAAACCAGACGAAGAAGTCGAGTTAGCGCGGAGAGTCCGGTTCCTAGAGGAAGTTAGGGAAGTTCAAGCTGCTTTGGAATTAGAACTGGGACAGTCAGTCAGTAAGGCGCAAGTAGCTTCCCAGTTCGACATGACAGAAAAACAACTGGAAAGTCGCTTATATCAAGGTCGCGTGGCGAAACGCAAAATGATTCGCTCGAACTTGAGGTTGGTAGTTTCCATAGCCAAACGTTATTTGAATCGCGGCGTACCTTTTCTGGATTTAATCCAAGAAGGCGCAATGGGTTTAAATCGCGCTACAGAAAAATTTGATCCAGATAAAGGATATAAGTTTTCGACTTACGCCTATTGGTGGATTAGACAAGCAATTACCCGGGCGATCGCTAATGATGCACGGACAATCCGTTTGCCTATCCATATTGTAGAAAAACTAAATAAACTAAAAAAAGCCCAACGGGAACTCAAACAAAAACTTTGTCGCAATCCTTCCGAAGCCGAAATGGCGGAATCTTTGGAGATTAGCGTGCAACAACTGCGCCAACTGCAACAACTAAGGCGACAAGCACTGTCTCTCAATCACCGTGTTGGTAAGGAAGAAGACACGGAATTGATGGATTTGCTAGAAGATGAGGATAACTTATCTCCCGAAGCAAAAATGAACGAAAACATGATGCGTCAGGAGATTTGGGATGTATTGGGTGATGTGTTAACTCCCCGGGAGAAAGACGTGATTTCTCTGCGCTATGGTTTAACAACCAGCGAACCCTGTACTTTAGAAGAAGTTGGCAATATGTTCAATTTGTCACGGGAACGAGTGCGCCAAATTCAAAGCAAAGCTATGCGGAAATTACGCCGTCCTCATATAGCCAAACGTTTAAAGGGATGGTTGATTTAATTAGTCATTGTGAAGATTGGCAAAAACAATCCAAAATCCAAAATCTTAAATTGGGACTGTCAAAAAAGTTACCAATTAATTATAGACTATGGACTGTGGATTATAGATTATTAACGAATGGCCCCACATAGCAATTTAATTTTGCGTTTTGCTGAACCTGCTGATAGCAATGTACTGTTTGATTTAATTAAGGGTCTTGCCGAGTACGAAAAATTATCTCACGCTGTTACTGGCAATACTTTGGATCTCCAGGAGCATTTATTTGGCTCCCCAAAGTATATTGAGGCAATACTAGCAGAATATGCAGGGCAAGCGGTTGGTTTTGCCCTGTTTTTTTATAATTATTCCACTTTTTTGACTAAGCCAGGAATTTATTTGGAAGACTTATTTGTCTTACCAGAATATCGACGGCAAGGTATTGGCAAAGCTATTTTATCTAAAGTAGCGCAGATAGCAGTCGAGCGAAATTGCGGGCGGTTAGAATGGAGTGTCCTGGATTGGAACGAGTCGGCGCAAGCATTCTATCGCAGTATGGGAGCATCCATTTTAGATGAGTGGCGAATTTGTCGTGTCACAGAAGATGCTTTGCAACAATTAGCTGTGAAAGAATGAAGTGTAAAAATACAAAATTCTTTATTAATGATCACAGAGAAGTTTGACGGCTTGTCTTTTGACTAAGATAATTTGTTCAAACGAAAATTATAAAGGATATTGTACCGAATCAGACGTTTTGCAGAGAGAACACGCAATGAAAAGAATTATTTCAGTACTATTGTTAGGCATAGCCATCTTCACCTTTGCCTTCAGTAGTCCGGCTTTGGCAGCAGATACTGTTAATGGCGCTAAAGTATTTGGTGCTAATTGTGCTTCTTGCCATGCAGGTGGTAAAAATCTAGTTCAAGCTAACAAAAGTCTCAAAAAAGATGACTTAGAAAAGTATGGCTTGTACTCAGCAGAGGCAATTATTAGCCAAGTTACAAATGGTAAAAATGCCATGCCGGCTTTCAAAGGTCGTTTGAAATCAGAACAAATTGAAGATGTAGCTGCTTATGTATTGGAACAAGCAGATAAAGGTTGGTAGTTAACAGTGATCAGATAAAACTGTTCACTGTTTTCCGCCCTGATGGGGATTTATACAGTTTAGCGTTTGCTACTGTAGACATAATCGTACATTCAAAGTTGGTGTATTCGACTCAAACGAAGAGCGCCACCACAATTAGCGGGGCTGTTTGTCCCGTTAATTTTGTTTATGCCGAAATTGTCAACTAGAATGCTTATGACTTATTTCTGGCGATTATTTTTCAGTGTATTGATGGCTTTTTTCCTGAGTTTTTCCCATCTCAGTGCCTATTCATTACCTCTTGCCATTACCCCAGTTACAGCTAGTGATTTCTTAAAATTGGGTGTAATTCAGATGCAGCGTGGTGCTTACCAAGAAGCAATTGAGCAGTTTAACCAAGCGTTGCAACTTCAGGAAAATTTAGCTGTAGCTTATAGCGATCGCTGTTTTGCTTACCTGCAATTACAAGATTACCACCAAGCGATCGCCGATTGTACTCAAGCCCTCAATTTTGCACCCCAGAACTTCGACACTTATCTGCTGCGGGGATTAGCACACTACAGAAAAGGCGATGATCCAGCCGCTATTGCTGATTATAACCAGGCGATCGCTCTCAAGCCTGATGATTTTCGAGCTTACTACAACCGAGGTTTAGCTTATACGGGGCAAGGAAAATACTTAAAGGCAATTGCCAATTATAATTTAGCCTTAACCCAAATTCCTCCAACCAGTAATTTATTCCTCGCGGATATCTACAATGACCGTGGTTTAGCTCACTTAATTTTGCAAGACTCCCCAGCTGCTATGCTCGACTTTGATCTGGCAATTCGCCTCAAACCACAGGATTATCGAGCTTACTTTAACAGGGGTTGTACTAGCGGTCAAAATGGGGATGATATGGCAGCAATTCGTGATTTTTCTCAAGCTATTAGACTTAATCCCAGTTATGCTCAAGCTTACGTGAATCGGGGAATGGCTCGATATCGCTTAAGTTCCCATCAAGGAGCAATGTCTGGTAATAAGTTATTTCGCATTTACACAGACCTCAAACAAGCATCTGAGTACTTTGGAGAACAAGGAGAAAAAGTTGCCTACGAAAAAACTCTCAGTTTACTCAATAAACTGCAACAACAATTAGAATTAGTCACTGAGATAGCATAATTAGTCATTGGTCATTTTGAGAGTTTTCCCAAACCCTCATTTTCCACACTACTTGGTTGTCTCGCAGAGAAGTTAAGAAGGTTTGAGAGAGTTCTTGCATAAGTCCTATAAACTACTACATATAATACACTCAGCAAGAGCTAAGTGGTTGCTCTGCTGAGTTCAACTTTATACTTACGACTTTACTGTGGGCAGTAAAGATCATTTATTGTTTGTTACTCTTCGTCAACAGCAATCATTACTTCTGCTGTATCTTTGAGAAAATTCAAGTGATATGGAGATTTATCAGAATTGATTTCTACCATCAATGTCAAATAAGGAGTAGTCAGTGTTATGCGGATTGGTGTTTTTGTTGAAGCTGTTAATACGAAAATCAACGAACTCAAGCTGATTATGACTGGAATTAAAACAGCTTTGCGTGTAATATTCGATATATTCATACAAGGTGTTTTTCCGCAGTAACTAAGTTTGGGAAATGGCAAGTTAATTAAATATTGCATGGTTTACACAATCTCTATAGAGAATTAACGAGAGGATTCATAGATCATGGCGACTCCACAAAAACAGAAGATAAATACGGCAATGCGAAACAGCCATTCCCAGACACTTTGGGAAATAAGTATCTGAACAATCGTAGAAGCACCAAAAACATTAGAGATGACATATGTGTTTGCAAAACCAAACAAAGCTAACAGAAAGTATTTCAGACATTTAAACGCAATCTGAGACATAAATTAATACCTTGTCTTGATGAAGAAAAGCTTAATTAGACTTGATAAACAGGCTCTTTTATGGTAAAATTGCACTTATATCTATATATTTGTAAGCTCGTGTTTTTAGCTTGAGCGTGGATAAAATGCAGCCCTAAATAACATTAAGTTTTTTTCATAATTTCCCTCTTTATTTATTGAGAATAATTTTCGAGGCTTTGTACCTTTATCACCAGATGAAACAAAGACATTCACAACAGTCATATTCAAACAAAAAAGCTGGCCAGTGAAATCTCACTGAAACCAGCTTTTGTGATTAAGTTCTAACCCTCCCAGCTTGTTAATAAACTAAGTTGTTAATTATTTAATTTAGTTTCAATCATGATTCTGTTAATACAAAGCAAGTGAAACAAACTAAATACTTTTCTTTGAATCGGTACAAATTCTGTAGGAAAGACCAACTGTTGCAATAAATGCTCTTTTATCAGGATATTCTAGATTAATCACACCATATCCATGCCCCAAAGATAAAGCTGTAAGAGCCGCTTGTAAAAAAAGCGATGGACAACTAATCTCTTTCTTTTCTACTGAATTCATCAAATCAATTAGAGAAATTGGCAAGTAATGCTCGCGAGCAAAGTCAATTAGCTGATTTTTGGAAAAGCTAAAGTTACCGACATTTGGAACGAGTAAATCTAGATTATTTCCCTCTACAGTTCTTAAGGTACAAGTTAGGGGACAACCTGGCCTAGGCATGTTTTTAAGAAATTCCATAATCACCCTAGTGTGCATAAAGCTTGAGCCTCCTCTAGTACGAGTGCGCTTGTGCCTGTATTTGCTTACGTGTTGTTCTCCGTATTCACAAATAATATAGTCATGTCGCTTTATATGTCAACTAATGCCGCTTTAAAGATTATCAAAAGATGGTTTATTGTAGTATGATGATGGCTGAAAAGCTTTTTAGGAGAGACATATATGGCAAAACCGACTTTACAAGCTTCCTCGCAAGGAATCCAGTTTGTCAAAGAAGCGTTAACTAAACAGGGATTAACACAAAAGATGTTGGCCGATAAACTAGGGCTTCATCGTTCAGTCATCAGTGCTTTACTTAACGGCAAACCAATTTTATTAGATAACTTTCTCCAGATTGGAGCAGCCTTAGGTTTTGAGCAAGACTGGTACAAACTTACTGTTTCTGAGCTAACAGTTAACCAATCCCTCATTAATTCGAGTCATAAAGCCGAGGGTGAAGTCACAAAGGTGGTGCAAGAAGTACGTAGTAAAGTAAGAGATATCATTCAAGAATGGTGCGGCACAATGCGCGTTCTAGATATGTCGCAGCCGATAGGAATAAGTCAAATTTACACAGATGTCAATATTTTAGAAAAACTTACTGCTCACAGACGTAAGACAATTAAAGAATTTCTGGCAGAATCTAATTTAGAAGATTTGGAAAGGTTTGGATTAGGCAGAGTAACTGACGAACGAGTTCCGGGTGAAAATGCCGTCAAAAAATATAAAAAGCTAATTGTTTTGGGAAAACCTGGAGCAGGAAAAACAACTTTTCTTAAGCATCTAGCTCTTCAGTGTAACCAGGGAATGTTTATGCCAAATCTGATTCCTATTTTTTTAAATCTTAAATATTTTTCTGAAGCTTCTAATTCTCCTTCCTTATTAGAATATATAGGACAGGTATTTTCTGAATGTGGAGTAACTACAGAGCAAATTCAAGAAGTATTTCTACGTAAATCAGTGTTGCTTTTATTAGATGGACTAGATGAAATCAAGAATGAACATTATGAACGAACTTTAAATGAAATCAGAAATTTATCTAGAATATATTATGATAATTATTTTATTCTTACCTGTAGAATAGCAGCTAAAGAATACTCCTATGATGTATTAGATAAATTTACTGAAGTTGAACTGGCTGATTTTGATCAAGAACAAATAGAGTTGTTCATTTCTCAATGGTTTGCAGCTAAAAAGAACAGAAATATTAAAGCAAAAGAGGTGATTAAAGCATTAGAAAAAAATTATCGTTTATCTCAATTAGCAGTAACACCTCTCTTGTTAACATTAATATGTTTAGTATTTGAAGAAAAAGGTACTGCTCCTAATAATCGTTCAGAGTTATATACAGAAGGACTAGAAATTCTTCTTAATAAATGGGATGGTAAACGAGGAATTCAAAGAGAGAAAATATACCAAGAACTATCTCTTCAAAGAAAAAAAGATTTATTAAGTTATGTTGCTTTCGAGACATTCCAAAAGAAAGATTTTTTCTTGACTCAAGAGGAAGCAAAAAATTATATACAAGAATATATAAAAAATTTACCCAGTAATGCCGATAGAGAACAAGAAGCTCTCCAACTAGACAGTGAAATAATCTTACATGCCATTGAAGCACAACATGGGCTGTTAGTAGAGCGTGCTAAAGGAATTTATTCTTTTTCTCATCTCACTTTTCATGAATACTTTACTGCTCGTGAAATCAATATTCGAAAGCGTCCGCAAAAAGAAGCTTTTCAGGAATTAGTCAATAATTTAAGCGATCGTTACTGGCGAGAAATATTTCTTTTATCAACAGAAATGGCTCAACCAGATGCTTCATCACTTATTAAAATGATGAAAAACAAAATTGATAGTATTCTAGAAGGAAATGAAAAATTGCAACAATTTCTTTGCTATGTACAGGAAAAATCGTCAACTCATAATATCTCTGTCAAATTAGCTGCTATACGAGCTTTTTATTTTGATATTGACTTTGAAATAGATCAAGATCGACGACTTAGTTTATTAATAGATAATTCAGCTAACTATTTAGTTTGTGGAAGCTTTTTTGCTCGTGTGTTTCCAAATACTAATTTTGAAGAAGGTATTCGTATTGCTGAGAATTATGATAAAAATATAGGACAGGAAGGCAGAAAAATTAGTGACGTTTTCTCCGCTAACGAAGGTATGTATATTGCTCTCAAATATGCGCTTGAATCTAATCAGCTACATCCAGAACTAAGAAATGTTTTAGAAAAGCTATATCAAAAAGATGCTCAATTTGACAATGATGAGCTTGATGAAGAAAAGCTGAAGCATTTAGCTGATGAATCTAGAAGCCTTGCTAAAAAAACTCGTAAAATTAGTAGTCATTCTTGGCAATTTCATGAAGATGAGAAGAACTTGTTGAAAACCTATTACGAAGCTAATTTACTGTTGGTAGAATGTTTAAATACTGATTGTATTATTGAACATAAAGTTCGTAAAGAAATTTTAAAGACACTAATATTACCTCTCAAAAAAAATGGAGCATTAAATCATCAATAAGACTGTTATTTTATGAATTAATCAGCTATAACTATTGCAAGTGTTCTTACTTGCTCAATTTATATTCTTCTGCCCGTAAGGGCTTTAAGCACTTGTCTGCTAGCAATGTCTAAATTTTCAATAAAAAACGCATAAAATAAATTGATTATGACAGTTCAAATATATCAACAGTTAATTCACGGTACTCTTTCCAAGTTTAGTGAACAGGCACCAGATTGTTTTATGGCTTGGAACGGAGATTATATTCAACTTCCCAATACGGGAAATCATTTTGGCTTTGTCTACAGTGGTCAACCCATTTTGTCTCGTAGTGCGGGTTTACAGGAGTACAAACTTCACCCTGGAATGTATTTCAGTTTGCCTGGAGAAGGTCAGATTGGTGGTCAAGATTCATCAGGTTTTTTAGTGACTTGTCCAGCTTTTAGAGGACTTTTTCTAATTGGAGGCGCTATTGAACCAATCGGGCGATTAGGCTACATCAATGGGGGTACAGACAATGTGCTAATTCCCCCAATTATGCTGGGAGATCCTTGTCTTAATGCTCTCTATTTTCCTCCAGGTATAGATCAAACAGCTCATACCCATCCTAGTTATAGGCTAATCATTGTCATCGAAGGCAGTGGTGAGTGTGAAACACTTGATGGCACTATCCCATTACAGCCAGGTGTTACTATTTTTATTCCCGCTAACAGCCTTCATAAGTTTCGCACAATTGAGGATAAATTAACTGTTGTTTGTTTCCATCCCGACTCAGATACAGGATTTACTCATACTGACCACCCCATGCTTAAACGTACAATAGTTTCTGGTATAAGTGCCTCAAACTTACCAGAAATTCAAACAATGCAAAAATAAGTTTACTCTACAGCACAATTGACAATCAAATATGTCAAAGCATCGATCAAGCGATCGCTCTCCATTGGCATAATCTCTTTACCATGCATAATTTCTTGCGTAATCACAAAATGCACTAACGACCCAATGAGAATTCTCGCTGTTGCTTCTGGGTCAGGTATCTTCAATTCCGGACAAGAAGCTAAATATTTACTGATAGTCTCAATCGCTGGTTTGGCAATGCTGTAAATAAACACTTGCGCTAACTCCGGAAATCGCGCCGACTCTCCCATTAACAACCGTTCAAATGACTGATATTCTCGGTCATTGACCATCTGATCCAACGCCGTTGCTGCTAACCGTCGTAGGACAATATAGGGTTCTCCCTTCAGGGGTTGTGTCCCCAAAATTGAGTGAAATCGCTTTCTAGCCAGTTTTTCTATCAGTGCCTTAAAAAGTCTTTCTTTATCTTGAAAATGGCTATATACCGTTGCCTTAGAAACCCCCGCCGCTTCCGCAACCCGATCCATACTAGTAGCAGCATAGCCATTAGATAAAAACTCCTGCATCGCTCCTTGCAAAATCTGTTCCATTTTATCTGCTGAACTTGAGCGGTCGATTTCCCCAGCTTTTGAGCGTGCCATTTTCAAATTATCCTTATTTTTTATTCACTGGTCATGGGGAAAATAATTTCACGCCATCTCCCAATATCACCACTTTCCACCGATCGCTTGACTAAACTACTCGGTTTAGTATAATTCTATTATAGAACTATACAGTTTAGTTTTGTAGTCTACCGATCATTCTGTTGAGCATCTTAAAAGTAGCTGTAGTAATCACTTCCCATTAGTTACGTATTTTCGCAACATCAACCTTTAAATGTAAATGAAAAATCACGTTGCGATACTTACAATCAGTCCTCCATGCATCTACTCACAACCCATGATTATGTCTAAAATTCAGGACAATCATGAGATTTTTTTCTCTTTTGAGTGATAAAAGAGAGTTAGGCGGGACATTTACCAAAATTCGATTTTTTGTTTCATTTAAATCAGCGTATTTGGAATTGCTTCAAAGGTATGCTATCGTGCAAAACTCAAAGCTAGACAGATCAATATCTCCTCAATCAATCCTGCGTCCGCCCTTTTTTATCGCTGTCATTGTATCTTTGACTGTTGTTGGCAGTAGTGTTTATACCGTTTTAAAATTTCAACATACAGCTAATCAACAGGCACAAGCACCAGCAGCACTCATTCCTGAGCTAAAAACGGTAACAGCCCTAGGACGGATTGAACCAAAAGGGAAAGTAATTAAACTTTCTGCTACCGCCTCTTCTGAAGGTAGCCGTGTCGAGCAACTTTTGGTGAGGGAGGGAGATAGGGTCAAAGCAGGACAGGTAATAGCAATTCTCGACAGCCGCAGCAGTGGGGAAGCCGCCTTCCAAGAGGCTCAAGAACAAGTAAAAGTGGAGATGGCAAATCTCAACCGGATTCAAGCAGGCGCGCAACGGGGAGAAATTGCTGGACAACAAGCCACAATTGCGCGTTTAGAGGCAGAACGTCAAGGTGATATAGCTGCCCAGGAGGCAACTGTTGACCGATTGCAAGCCGAAGTGCGTAACGCCCAAGCAGAAGATGAACGCTATCAGGTGTTGTATCAAGCAGGAGCTATATCTGCCTCTCAAAGAGACAGCAAGCGCTTAACTCTAGAAACAACCAGGAAAAATCTTCAAGAGGCACAAGCCCAGTTAAATCGTATCCAGACAAGCGGCCAGCAACAAATTAACGAAGCTAGAGCCACACTTGAGCGCATTTCTGAGGTACCGCAAGTGGATGTAGAAGCTGCCAAAGCCGAAATCAATCGAGCGATCGCCGCCATGAAACGGACACAAGTCAATTTGCAACAAGCTTATGTGCGATCGCCTCAAGATGGTCAGGTCTTTGAAATCCATACCCGCCCAGGAGAATTAATCTCTAATGATGGGATTGCTGATATTGGTCAAACCGACGAAATGTATGTCATTGCCGAGGTTTATGAAAGCGATATCAACAAAGTATCTCCAGGGCAGAAAGTGCAAATATTTGGTGATTTTCTCCCCATTGAATTGCAGGGTACAGTAGAGCGCAAAGCCTTACAGGTGCGTCGGCAGAATGTCATTAATACTGACCCTGCCAGCAATATTGATAACAGAATCGTCGAGGTGAATATCCGACTAGATGAAATTTCTAGCCAGAAAGCTGCCAACTTAACGAATATGCAAGTTAAGACAGTCATTCAACTGTAGACAAAATCTCAATTTAGGGACATTTATGTTTTCTCTGGTGCTGACGGTGGCGAGGGCATCAAATTCTGGCTGCAAATCTGCAATTTACTTTCACACTTACCGAATACTCAAAACTTAGCACTACGTATGATGGGTCTAATCAAACAACTGCGACGGCGAACACCTCTAGGATGGCTACAGCTAAGTCACGAAAAAAGTCGTTTGCTGGTGGCAATCTCCGGAATTGCTTTTGCGGATGTTTTGATGTTTATGCAGATAGGTTTTCAAACTGCATTATACGACAGTAACACTAGACTGCATCGCAGTTTGCAAGCAGATATTGTGTTGACAAGTCCCCAAGCTCGTAGCCTCCAAAATATGCCCACGTTTTCCCGTCGGCGACTGTATCAGGCAATGGATATTCCGGGGGTGAACTCAGCAGAGGCAATGTATGTCAATAACATCATCTGGAAAAATCCCCAAACGCGCCGCCAAACATCCGTGCAAGTAATCGGCTTCAATCCAGATAAGCCAGTTTTTGATCTACCGGATGTTAACCAACAATTACAGTCCATCAAACTGCCAGATAATGTCTTATTTGACCGTAGTGCTAGAGGCGAATATCACAAGGCCATCGCCCAAATAGATCAAGGCAAAAAACTGACCACCGAAATCGAAGGACGCACCATTACCATTAGTGGTTTATTCACAGTTGGCGCTTCTTTTGGTTCTGATGGCAGTTTAATGACCAGTGATCAGAACTTTTTAAGACTATTTCCCCGACGCCCCTCCAGTAGTATTAGTCTAGGTTTAATCAAAGTAAAACCAGGCCATGACCCCAAAAAGGTAGCGATCGCCCTGCAAGCCTACCTGCGAGATGATGTCAAAGTCATGACCCACGCAGAATTTATTGAATTTGAAAACAATTTTTGGCGCACCAACTCACCCATTGGGTTCATTTTCAGCCTTGGTGTATCGATGGGGTTCGCAGTGGGAGTCATTCTTGTCTATCAAGTTCTCTCCACCGATGTCAATGCTCATGTGAGGGAATATGCCACCTTCAAAGCCTTAGGATATCGCAATTATTACATGTTAAGTGTGGTCTTTGAACAAGCATTGATTTTAGCGGCATTGGGTTTTATTCCCGGCGTAGCAGTATCTTTGGGACTTTACCAAATGACGCGCACTGCCACAAATCTACCCATGTATATGACAGTATTACGTGGATTACAGGTATTAGTTTTAACTATCATCATGTGTTCTATTTCTGGAGCGATCGCTACTCGCAAACTGCGATCGGCTGACCCTGCTGATATGTTTTAGACCATGAGGATGGGGCATCTGCGAAATTTAAAATCTCACATCTAAAATTTAAAATTGCAATGGTTCCAGTTATTTCCATTCAAAATCTCGACCACTACTTTGGGCAAGGTTCACTGCGTAGGCAAGTTTTATTTAACATTAACCTGGAGATTCGATCTGGCGAAATTATTATTTTGACTGGGCCTTCTGGTTCTGGGAAAACTACCCTACTGACTTTAGTGGGTGCTTTGCGTTCTCCCCAATCTGGTAGTTTGCGCGTTTTGACAAGAGAATTTTACGGAGCTAGTACAGAGCAACTAGTACAGGCACGCAAACGTAACGGTTATATTTTTCAAGCACATAATTTGCATGGTAGTTTGACAGCACTGCAAAATGTCAGAATGGGCTTAGAACTACATCAGCATATTGGCTTACGAGAAATGCAAACTCGTTCAGCCTTGATGCTAGAGCAAGTAGGCTTAGGAAATCACCTACACTATTATCCTGACAATCTTTCCGGCGGACAAAAACAACGAGTAGCGATCGCCCGCGCTTTAGTTAGTCATCCTCCCATTGTATTAGCAGATGAACCTACCGCCGCCCTTGACAGTCAGTCAGGTCGTGATGTGGTCAACTTAATGCACAAACTAGCTCAAGAACAAGGTTGCACTATCCTCATGGTGACCCATGATTATCGCATTTTAGACATTGCTGACCGGATTGTGCAAATGGAAGATGGCAAACTCGTCAATGCTGCTCCCGTAAAAGCACAAATCTAAAAAGCTTACATCTTGTACTGGCGACTAAGAGTCACCAGGGCTGAAGCTTTTAACGGTTCGCAAGGTTACGTCCTGCGGTAAAAATAAGCCATACAGAGGTGTACGAGAAAGTAATCAAACTGTCCCAGGAAGTGGGATGGCTGCGCGGGTTCTTCCTTGAGAAGATCAAGGTAGCAATACCAGAGACGCTGTGTAAGACCATGATCGGGTTTAGTCCCGAATATCTTTGTGATATACCCAACGTGGCAACGACGAATGAGACGCGAAACGATGATGGTTGTTTTACTGAAGCTCCGGTTTCAGCGAAGCAAGCCGGAGTACTTCACACCTATTCCTGTTTTCTGAGGTGCGTTTCTCGACCTCAGAATTTTTATTGCGGCTCAGTAATTTTTTTTTAATTTTTTGATACAAGTTTTAAAGTTTGCGGTTTGAAACTTGGAGTACCAAGATGTATCGGTTAAGCTAATAGGCAAATAATCTTACCATTATTTCTTTAATGGCACAATTTCCCAAAATATGCTTTGCATCTGCTCTAATTGTTCAAATACTATGATTCCTCTTGGCCATTTTCTAGATTAATTTTAGTATAGTTTGGTCACCAGAATATTGCTTGACAATACTTAGTATCATTCCCTGTATTCAAAAAAATCTGCTGCGGTGGGGAAACATCAGTGTACATAAACTAGTCTGTTTGTCACCAGAAGCAAGGCCTTGATTTATAGCTCTATGACTATCGAGAATCACACCAGAAATCTTCCTCAACAGTTGCCTTCTTTGGGTTTCAAAGTCCCAAAGCACTTTCGCTCAATAACCTACTTGTTCATTGGTATATTTGCATCTGTCTTGGTTGTCGTCTTGAATTTGCCTGCAAATGCTTTGCAAGCGCAGGTAACTCCTAGTAATCCTCAATTGGGGGATACACTGTCTGTGATCATTAATGTTGATAATCCAGACAATATTGGTACTCCCTCTGTGGCTGTTGGTGACCAAACTTATCCGGCATTCCCCGTTGCCCCTAATAGATATCGGGCGTTAATACCAACGACTCCACTGGATAAACCGGGAACTAAAACCCTGAAAATTTCCGGTGGAGGTCAAGCGCAAAACTTGGCAGTAAATTTGCGTAATCGTACGTTTCCTTTACAACGCATTAATTTACCTCCAGGACGAGCCGGGGTGAAAGCAACTGAACATGAACTCCAGCGGGTAGCAGCTTTTAAAGAGTTACAAACACCGCAAAAGTATTGGAATGGTTCATTCCTGAAACCCAATGGCGGCAGGATTACTACCATCTATGGTGTACGTCGCTACTATAATGGTAAATTTGCAGAGAGCTACTTCCATCGTGGCGTTGACTACGCTGGTGCTGCGGGTTCACCCGTAGTTGCCCCGGCTGCTGGCACAGTTGCCTTAGTTGGTAGGGTATCCGATGGTTTCCGGGTTCATGGCAACACAGTGGGTATTGACCACGGCCAAGGAGTGACCAGTATTCTCATGCACCTTAGAGACATCAACGTCAAAGAAGGTGATGTCGTCAAAGCTGGTCAATTAGTTGGCACAATCGGTTCCACAGGTGCCTCCACAGGGCCTCATTTGCACTGGGGTTTATATGTCAACGGACAAAGTGTTGATCCAGTACCCTGGAGATTTAATGGATTGAATTAGTAGAGACGGCATTGATTGTGTCTGTACATAATTTGTATTTTTTGGTCTGATTATTCAGCAAAGTGAATTGAACTGTACCGTCCCTACCTTGCTTGGCTAGTGTAAAGATAATGAGCGTTATGAGTATTGAAAAAATTGTAGAACAAGCCCTCCAGGATGGTTATCTGACACCAGTAATGGAAGCAGAAGTTGGTCGAATTTGCGATAACGCATCAGAACTCTCAATTGAGGAGTACATGGCGCTAGATCGATTGATGGGGGCACTATTGACCGGTGAGGTTGTGGCGGTACCTCGGAAACAATTTATTAACGTCATGGAAGAATTGGTATTAACTGAGGCGATCGCCAGAGTAGCAGAAATTGAAGCTACTAGTGAAAGCTCGCTGGATGTCGGGGATATAGCGGCTTATGCCCTCAACCGATTGCCTCCCTTGTATGCCACTACAGAAGAAGGTGCTAGTTACCAGCGCTTACGTGCCAAAGCAGAATTGCAAGAATTAATTTCGCAGCAAATTAGCGAGTCTATAGGTCGTAACCTCGACCAACCCAATGATAATAGAACACCTGTAGTAGGTAAAAGCACTGGCAATGAAGTGTTGCGTCAAGTAAGTACCCTACTCCAAGTCTATGCACCTAGCTTTGAGCAAAAATTTTAATTTGATGACTACTAGGTAATAAAGTTTCCTGCCTGAATAATCTAATGTAGAGACGGAGCATTGCTACGTCTCTACAAATATTTTAGTCTGATTCAATCACTCACGCACCGAAACAAGTGTGCCAACACCCACCTGTTCATACAATAGGCGGACATCTTCATTACGCATTCTCAAACAGCCGTGAGAGATCGCAGCGCCCAAGAGGTGTGTATCTGGTGTGCCGTGAAAGCCAATTTCATTGCGACCATCTGACCAAAACCCAATCCAGCGCTCTCCTAACGGACTATCAGCACCGGATGGAAATATTTTGCCAGTAATTGGATGACGCCAAATTGGATCGTGTTGCATGTTTGTCACACGGAAAGAACCAGTAGGAGTTTCCCAGCCTGTTTTGCCTATAGCAATGGGATAGCTGGCTATAACTTGATCTCCCTTATAAACATAAGTGCGGCGATCGCTTAAATTTACCACCACTTCTGTCGGAGAAGTTTGGGAATTCTGTCTTAGTCCGGGAATAACTGAGCGTATTTTGGGCAATAACTCAGAAGAGCCTGGATTTTGGCTGGCTGTGGCCGACAGGTTAGGGGTAGAGTCGTTCGAGGTAGTTTTATTAAAAGTTGATTCACTGGGTGTAGACGCGCCAAGAGAAGTTGCTTCTAGATTCCCATAAATTCCCTGATGGCGGTTTCCTGCGGCAGCAGCAGGCTGCTCAAATTGTCCTTGGGTTGCAGTAATGCGCCAATGGACAGCTAGCGAGAAAAGGGCTGTACCAAAGCAGAGAAACATGACCATCCGCGCTACAGATTCATTTCTTACCATTGCCATCGCCTATTATTTATCCCTGAAATTCCCAGCGGAATAATTGAATAATGAGTACATGCAAATTATCAAGAATTTATAATTACTTATCTGTTCCCTTATAACTCTGTTGATGATCCTGGGCAAACTAAGATTGTCAGGACGTTTCGGCAACAAAATTCCTGGGACAACAAAATTTTATTTACAGGAACACTCCTAGCGCAACAATCCATCATTAATGGCGTGGGTGAGAGAAAAGTCATGTTTGAAAAATTATTGCTAGCAGTCACAATTACATTTTCCCTAAATTTCTTTGTTCAAGTCCGTGTACTTAATACAACTGATGCTGGTATTCATAATCCCCAAGACACAGAAAATTCAACGACAATTTTAGTTAAAAAACCGGAAAAATAACCTTTTTCATGGCTACATCTGCCTATATTAACAAGAAGTGGAATTTTAGCCACTCTCGGCAAGACCCCTACGCATCTACAAAAATACAGCGATTTGCCACACATTTCACCAATTCACCATTCAAAACTAAAGTCGAAAACATCGGTTGTCTGTCTCTCAGAAGACTGATATTTGGCCAAGACCACTGCCAATAAAGGAGTTTGTCAGTGTGAAAATTGGTGTGGCAGTACATACAAGCGTAAAATGTCTGTTGTCTCTCAAAAAAGTTTGACACTTGACAATACACATATTATTGCTTTTGTCAATAGTAAGTGTTCAGTTAGTGTTAGTTGTACAAATATCCGTAATATTGCTAAGTTACAGACAAGAAAAATAATGACTAAAAAGACTACTAAATAATGAATTACGCTAAAAAAGACCTTTATGACAGCTATTCATGTTTAGCACTTTGTATACCTCAATGTACCAGTCATGAATCCGTCACTACTCCAGGAACATTGAGCCTATTAGCATGTCTAATAGGAAGGGAGAAATTAAAGTTCAGTACGATCTATGAGCCAATCGATTACTGTATCCTGGTCAACGGTTGATGCAAGTTACCCAGAAGCATCGGTGCAAGTTGACAAACTCTCAAACCACGATCTAATTCTGCGCTGTCAAGTAGGACTGCGCCCAGAGCGTGCTGCGTTTGCCGAGCTATTGCGCCGCTATCAATCTCAAGTTGATCGAGTTTTATACCACCTAGCTCCAGATTGGCCCGACAGAGCCGATTTGGCTCAAGAAGTTTGGATTCGCGTGTATCGGAATATCAACCGATTACAAGAACCACCCAAATTTCGCGGTTGGTTAAGCCGGATTGCTACCAACTTGTTTTATGACGAGTTGCGTAAACGCAAGCGGGTAGCCAGTCCCCTCTCACTGGATGCTCCCCGTGCGGTAGAAGATGGCGAGATGGATTGGGAAATTGCTGGCGATACTCCCGGCCCTGAGGAAGAACTGACAACTAGAGAATTTTACGAGCAATTGCGAGAAGCGATCGCGGATTTACCAGAAGTGTTTCGGACTACCATCGTCCTCAGAGAAATCGAAGGTATGGCATACGAAGAAATCGCCGAAATTACCGGGGTTTCCTTGGGAACAGTCAAATCAAGAATCGCCAGGGCTAGATCGAGATTGCAAACTCAGTTGCAAAATTATCTAGATTCCTAATTGACAGCATCTTCACTCTGCCCAATGGCAGAATCTTGGCATTGATTAAAAATTTTGATGTCAGATTTAGAGTTCTATTACAGTCAGGAGAAAATTTGATAGACTTATTCAGGTCAGAATTTCTCGCTGTGTTTACCCGCGTATGAATTGGTAATAATGCTAAGATGAATACTGATTCTCCATTTTATGACCGTTCCTCTTTAAACAATCCTCCAGATTCTTTAGATGGGACAGGCCAGCATACCAAAGAATTAACGGGTGCTATAGATATGGTGAAGCGCGATCGCTTCGAGTTACTCAGTGCTTACCTCGATGGAGAGGTCACAGCCGCCGAAAGTAGACAAGTAGAAGAATGGCTGGCAAATGATGCCTCAGTCCAACGTTTGTATAATCGACTGTTAAAGCTACGGCAAGGCTTGCGGACTTTCCCAGTACCCGCAGCCCCAGAGCCGCCAGAAGTAACAGCCCAGCAAGTATTTAAACGTATGCGTCGTCGTTCCCGACCAATTTGGGCTATGGGAGGCGCATCTGTGGCAGCCTTGGTGATCGGCGCCGTCTCTGGCCTATTGCCAGGAGGGGGATTCAGAGCGCAAATGGCACAGCAACCAGTAACTGCTCCCCCAAGCATGACAACGCCTGTAGTCACAAATTCACCTTTAATGGTGGCCTTAAATAACCCGGTAATAGAAATTCCCAAGGCGAAAATAGTCTCTCCGGAACAATCAATCAATCTAGAGCAGCTGTTACCAGGGGAATTTGAACCGAACATCAATTAATCGCCATTGCTCCACCAGCCATCTAGTAGCGCGACGCCTTGTAGCTGGGAAACGCGCTTTGGCGACATAAAATAAGCCCAAGCTTCACCAAGTGATAGCTCTTGCAAATCACATATCTCAACCTGCTGGCGATAGTATAAGTTTTCTGACATTTGTCTAGCAGGTTGGTAGTCTTCCAAATCGTCCAAGGCATCTAAAATCCCTAAGTCGGCAAAACACAGTAGATATCCGTGAACAGAGTATCCTCCAGGTGTCATGGCAGGATAACCCATTGGTAGAGCGAATAATTTGCCTAGTGTAACGGCTCTTTTGACATCAGTCACCAGGCCTGCACAATATTTTTGATAATTAGCCTCACCTGGTTTGAGCGTACCATACACGAAAACCCGTACTAAACCAGGAAATTTTGTATTTGATTTAATCATTACCATTTTTCACCAACCTAATTAGAGTGCCTAGCATCTACAATATGGAGGCAGACACGATTACAGTCCAGTAGGAGCATTCTCGGTGGATTCCCGATATAACCCAGCAGAAATTGAGGAAAAATGGCAAAAAACATGGTCAGAACTTGGCTTAGATAAAACCCCTGTAAATAGTAACAAGCCTAAATTCTACGCTCTTTCCATGTTCCCTTACCCGTCAGGCAGCCTGCATATGGGTCACGTCCGTAATTACACAATTACCGATGTGATTGCTCGCCTCAAGCGAATGCAAGGGTATAGGGTACTGCACCCAATGGGTTGGGATGCCTTTGGTTTGCCAGCAGAAAATGCCGCCATTGACAGAGGAGTTCCTCCTGCAAAGTGGACTTATCAAAATATTGCCCAAATGCGGCAGCAGTTACAACGTCTGGGTTTATCCATTGACTGGGACAGCGAAGTTGCCACCTGTTCACCAGATTATTACAAGTGGACACAATGGATTTTTTTGCAATTTTGGCAAGCGGGGTTGGCTTACCAAAAAGAAGCAGCAGTCAACTGGGACCCTATTGACCAAACCGTACTAGCCAACGAGCAAGTTGATAACGAAGGACGTTCTTGGCGTAGTGGGGCTAAAGTTGAGCGTAAACTATTGCGGCAGTGGTTTTTAAAGATTACCGACTATGCCGAAGAATTGCTCAATGACCTAGAAAAATTAACAGGTTGGCCGGAAAGAGTCAAATTAATGCAGGCCAATTGGATTGGTAAATCCACAGGCGCGTATTTAGAATTTCCCATTGTAGGGATGGATGAAAAAATTGCTGTGTATACTACACGCCCCGATACAGTTTATGGCGTTAGTTATGTAGTATTAGCACCAGAACATCCGTTAACTAAGCTTGTTACCACCAAAGCCCAAACAACACCAGTAGAAGCCTTTATTCAAGAAGTTTCCCAACAAAGTGAGTTAGAACGTACCGCTGAAGACAAACCGAAGCGGGGTATCCCTACCGGTGGCAAAGTCATCAACCCATTTACAGGGGAAGAAGTGCCAATTTGGATTGCCGACTATGTACTGTATGAATATGGTACTGGGGCAGTTATGGGTGTACCTGCTCATGATGTGCGGGATTTTAAATTTGCCCAAATTTATGATTTACCCATTGAGTTTGTCATTGCTTCTCCAGATGATGTGGCAGATTTTGATTTAACGCCAGCATCAGAAATTGATGAAATCACCACAGTTATTCAAGTTGACTACAACGAGGCATACACTGAACCAGGAATTTTAATTAATTCTGGGCCTTTTACAGGCATGACTTCCACAGATGCCAAAGAAGCCATAGTTAAATATGCCGAGGAACAAAGTTTTGGCAAACGGCGAATCCAGTATCGCTTGCGGGATTGGTTAATTTCTCGACAACGTTATTGGGGCGCACCTATACCAGTAATTCACTGTCCTAACTGTGGCATAGTGCCAGTTCCAGAACAAGATTTGCCAGTTGAGTTACCAGAAGAAATAGAACTAAGCGGCCGTGGTGGTTCACCCTTGTCTCAGTTAGAAAGCTGGGTAAATGTACCTTGTCCCACTTGTGGCACTCCCGCCCAGCGTGAAACCGATACAATGGATACCTTTATTGATTCCTCCTGGTATTTCTTGCGCCATCCTGATGCCCAAAACGAACAACAAGTTTTTGACCCAGCCAAAACTAATGACTGGATGCCAGTAGACCAGTATGTGGGTGGTATTGAACACGCTATTTTACACCTGTTGTATTCCCGGTTCTTTACTAAGGTACTGCGCGACAGAGGCTTATTGAACTTTGATGAACCCTTTCAACGCCTGTTAACTCAAGGCATGGTACAGGGTTTAACTTATATGAACCCCAAGAAGGGCGGTAAAGATAAATGGGTGCCCTCTAATTTAGTTAACCCAGCCGATCCCCGTGACCCCCAAACAAGCGAACCTCTACAACGGCTTTACGCCACCATGTCGAAATCTAAAGGCAATGGTGTGGCCCCTGAAGATGTAATTAGTAAATACGGCGTAGACACAGCGCGGATGTTCATCTTATTTAAAGCACCCCCAGAAAAAGACCTGGAATGGGATGAAGCCGATGTGGAAGGGCAATTCCGCTTTTTGAATCGGGTATGGCGCTTGGTGACAGATTATGCGGCGACTGGGGTATCACGTAAACAAGCCCAACTTGCTGATTTAAGTAAGTCCGAAAAAGAATTACGGCGGGCAATTCACACGGCTATTCAAGCTGTGACAGAAGACTTAGAAGACGAATATCAATTTAATACAGCTGTGTCTGAATTGATGAAATTAAGCAACGCCCTCAGTGATGCTGACTGTAAAAATTCACCAATTTATGCTGAAGGTATTCAAACTTTAGTCATCATGCTGGCTCCTTTTGCACCACATATAGGTGATGAATTGTGGCAGTTATTGGGTAACAAGAATTCAATTCATACTCAAACTTGGCCATCTTTTGACCCGGCGGCTTTGGTAGCTGATGAAATTACCTTGGTAATTCAAATTAACGGCAAAAAGCGTGCTGATATTCCTGTTCCCGCACAAGCAAATAAAGCTGAGTTGGAAAAGTACGCCCGTGAATCTGAAGTAGTCCAGCGCTACATTCAGGATCAGGAAATTAAAAAGGTGATTGTGGTTCCTGGTAAGTTGGTGAATTTTGTAGTTACACCTTAGCTTTTAGGCGTTGTGGCAAAGGTTTTGACGGCCTCTGAATTAGCCACAACGCGCGCCGCTAATTTTTCATGATGGCATCTAACAAGACGCTAGCCCCGAAGCGCACAGGATCGATGCAAGGTAATCCTGTTTCGGCTGTAGTTTGAGCGATCGCCTCTTGGGCCGCAAATTCATCTAAATGGGCTGTGTTTAAAGCTATACCCACCACTGGCACATCACCAAAGGCTCCACCTGCACTGGCGACAGCTTCATACATTCTGATGACTTTTGGTAAAGACGGAATTACTACATGGGGATGATTACGGACATGAATTTGTCCAGCCCGATGTACCAAAATGAGTTGGGTGGGTTGGGAACCACGGATTAAGGGTAAGGTGGCTGTTGAACCAGGATGCAGCAGTGAACCTTGTCCTTCTACGTGGAGAATGTCGTAGTTTTTACCATAACGCATGACTATCTGTTCCACAGCACCGGCGGCAAAATCTACTCGCACGGCATCTAAGGCTACGCCATCTCCTTCTAACATCACACCAGTTTGACCTGTAGCCAAAAATTTAGAACGCCAGCCCCGCAGTTTTGATGCCCAATGTAGTTCTAGACTAGTTGACATTTTACCGATGGCCATATCGGTTCCCACAGTCAGCACCCGCCGACAGGGAAGGGTACGGGCCATCCCACTAGCAATTTCTAAATTGCCTGGTTCTTTTCGCACATCCCAAATTAATTGTCCTGGTTTCAGCAATGCATTTAACTCTGACTTATTTGCCAAGGGTGTGTGTAAACCATTTACCAAAGACATCCCAGCATCTAAAGCATTTTTAATTTCCAGCCAGTAATCATCAGGTACAGCACCACCTTTGGGCGCAATGCCAATTACCAAAACTTCAGGTTTATACTCCAGTGCTGCTACTAACGATGCCACAATTGGCACATCACGCTTAATTCCAGTTATTTCTGATAGAGATTTGCCAGCAGACTCACGATCAATTACTGCTACTATCGGAGCCTCACTGTATCGTAAAAGTGATAGACCCGTTTTGCCCTGAGTCCCACTAATTCCTTCATGTAGCAGAATTACTACTCTTTGATTAAGTGGCAAACGCACTGTGTTGTACCCCCAAGCCCGGTAAATCGTTTGGTAAAACTCGTCCTTCTTGTACTAATGCACCCGTGAAGGGGTCATCAATTAAGTTCAGGTGACTGTCTAAATCTAAATAATCAGCTAATGGCGCGAGTTGTGCTGCGGCTGTATTTGCTAGCGCACTGTCAGAATAACAACCAAACATGACTTGCAATCCATAGGCTCGCGCCGTATGTACCATCCGCATGGCTTCGGTTAGTCCCCCTGATTTCATGAGTTTGATATTAATCCCATCCACGTAATTAGCCAACTGGGGAATATTAAAGCTATTAAAACAACTTTCATCCACAAATATTGGCAGAGGAGATCGCTCTTTAAGTTGAGTTAAACTCTGTTCTTGCCCCCGTGGTAACGGCTGTTCTACATACTTTATACCTAAATCGGCTAGCCAATTACACATGTATACAGCATCTTTCTCACTCCAACCTCCGTTGGCATCCACAAATAAGTCTAAATTTGGTGCTTCTTCTCGAACCGCTAACAGCATTTTTTGATCTGCATCTATGCCATCGGGATTTCCTAATTTCACTTTAAATAAGCGAACATCCATAAATTGTAACCAGTCTCGCGCCCTAGCTTTCGCTCCTGCTGGTGAATTAATGCCAATTGTCACCGAAGTTGACACTATTCTATGGCGATCAAGTCCCCAAATTTGCCAAACAGGTAATCCTACATGCTTACCTAGCCAGTCATACATTGCCATATCTAGAGCAGCCCTGACAGCTGAAGGAATTTGCTGTTTTGTGAAAATTTCCTCAATTTGCTGGCGCTGTAACGGGTGAAATGGTTCTAAAACTGGTGCCAGTTGCTGCAAGTGAATTGTGGTTGTATCAGTTGATTGGGAAGTATTGCCAACACCAAATGGTGATGCTTCACCCCAGCCTTCAATCCCATCTTGTAAAATTTTTACCCACACATTTGTCGTCTGTGCTGTTGTCCCACGACTAATTGTTAAGGGAAATCGTTTGTTGACAGTAAATAAATTTACTTTTAATTGCATAAGTATGCTCAATGTTTGGTTAGAGCAAAAACAGTGTAAGTGCAAATTTTAGATTATTTGAGGTATCTGTTATACTTTTTTACATTTATCACTTTTTCGCCTAAATTTTTATCTGATTTTATTTATGAGTAGTATCAAAAAATGGAATATACTAAACTCTAAAATGGTTTTAAATAATTTTTGGTGTCAAGTCAGGCAAGATGAAATAGAATTGCCTAATGGGGAAATTATCGATGATTTTTTTGTGATTATTAGACCAGAAATTGCTTTAGTTTTACCAATTACAATTAATCGAGAAATTGTTTTTGTACGTCAGTATAGGCATGGGGTCAGTGAAATTCTGTTAGAACTTCCTGCGGGGAGTTTCGACGCAACTAAAGAAAATCCAGAAACAGCCGCACTTAGAGAACTGAAAGAAGAAACTGGTTATATATCTCAAAAAATTATTAAATTAGCTACTTTATATGATAATCCGGTCAAAGATACGAACCAAATACATTTATTTTTAGCTGAAAATGTGAAAAAGGATGGAGAGCAAATATTAGATATTACAGAAGACATTGAAATTGTCTTAATTCCTATAGAATCAGTTTTAGATAAAATTTATCAAGGCGAAATTACTGTAACAGGAAGTATTGCAGCTATTTTTCTAGGTTTAAATTATCTCAATTCTATATAGGACTTTTCTTTGATTTTTGTTTTACTATCCTGGGCTATAAGCTTAAAAATTAGAAGAAGATTAAGAGCGATCGCATCTCATCTAGCGCCAACATATCGCAAAATTATAAAGGTAGCATATCTAAGATGGAAATATTACCAATGCCATTGCTTTCTCGGCAAACATGATTAAAATAAATACGCAAATCGCGCTTTCATAGGAGTATTTAGCTGTGCAGCCGGACTTAATGGGTTTGGAAATTAGCAAAGGTGAATTGAGACGATTAACAGGATTCGACCCTGATGATATTTTCCGACCTTCTATGATCAAAAACAGAGAGAAGCGATTAGGACTTTTACTTAATGAACTGTTAGTGACGTTGGCTTTAACTCCCATAGTGGTTGGCTTTATTTATACCTTGATTATTCTGCCAACTATTGGTTCTTCAATTACACTAGGAGTCCTGTTACTAATTTTAGTCCCATCTGTAATATTTGTGGGGCGATCGCTCTGGCAATATTTGACCTGTCCCCAGGGACTGACAGTACTTTTAGATGAGGTCGATAAATATCATACTGTTGTCCACGCTATAGATATTAATGACCAATTGGCAACATTGGGGAATTCTCAAAGTAGTCTCAATGACCGAGATCATGTGATTGCTGCTCTCAAACTGATTAGAGAAGATTTAGTAGTAGCACTCAAAAGCGAACGGATTTTGCGAGATAATAAAAAACTACTGGCAAATAACCAAGATTTATTTATCAATAATTTAGCTCATTTACAAGCATTGCAACTTAGTAGTCAGACAAGTGAATATGCTCAACTTCTCAATCAATCTTTACAGATTGCTTTGGATGTGCAAGCAGAAATGAAAAAATTGCAGAAAATTTGAGATAGATTTTTCGATACAACAGTCGTTACCGTTGATTTATGAGCAATAAACCGAAAATTATTGTCCTAGATGATGATCCTACAGGATCACAAACAGTTCATAGCTGCTTGTTGTTAATGCACTGGGATGTAGAAACTTTACGCATCGGCTTGCAAGATGATTCACCCATTTTCTTTGTGCTGACAAATACTAGGTCTTTACCTCCAGAGTCAGCAACATCGGTGACTAGGGAAGTTTGCCAAAATTTAAAACAGGCATTAGCCGCTGAAAATATTACCGATTTTTTAATCGTTAGTCGTTCTGATTCTACATTACGGGGACATTACCCCATCGAAACCGATGCGATCGCCCAAGAACTTGGGCCATTTGATGCTCATTTTTTAGTCCCGGCATTTTTTGAGGGCGGACGTATTACCCGTGACAGTGTGCATTACTTGATCATCGATGGTGTACCTACCCCAGTACATGAAACAGAGTTTGCCCGTGATTCGGTGTTCGGCTACCATCACAGTTATTTACCAAAGTATGTTAATGAAAAAACCCAAGGGCGTATTAGTACAGAATCAGTAGTCAGATTTGTCCTTGATGATATCCGTGGGGGTAGTTTAGAACGTTTATTACAACTTAGTGGAAATCAGTGTGCAGTGGTAGATGGTGAAACCCAAACTGATCTCAACTTGTTTGCAGTGGATGTACTCACAGCCGCCAGTCAAGGAAAACGCTTTTTATTTCGCAGTGCTGCCAGTATTTTAACGGCTTTGGCTGCCTTACCTCCCCAGCCCATTGTTGCCGAAAACATGGCAGAATATGTGCGTCAAGGTAAACCTGGTGCGTTTATTGTGGGTTCCCATGTCAAGAAAACTACTCAGCAATTAGCAGCCCTATTACAAGTAGAAGGGACGACGGGGATCGAAATAGATGTGGCGCGGTTACTAGATGATCCAGTCAATCAACCCGCTAAATTGTTAACCGAAATCACAGAAAAGACACAGGCGACACATCAAGCCGGGAAAACACCAGTAGTTTATACTAGCCGTCAGGAACTAACTTTTAAGGATGTCAAGACACGATTAGATTTTGGGGTGAAAGTTTCCCATTTATTAATGGATATTGTGCGAAGTTTACCCAATGATATCGGCTTTTTGATTAGCAAAGGTGGAATTACGTCAAACGATGTCTTAAGTACAGGTCTGGCTTTAAATTCAGCACGATTACTCGGTCAAATATTAGCTGGTTGTTCAATGGTAATCACAACTCCCGAACATCCCCAGTTTCCTAATTTGCCAGTGGTGCTGTTTCCTGGTAATGTTGGCGATGCTGATGCATTGGTGACTGTTTACAAAAGACTAACTAAAAATACATAGTAGAAATATGTGGTTGCCTTTGGCAACTCATCGAATATTAGTAATTACTCAGAGTATCTGTTGTATTTTGGCTAGTGCTGCATGACTTCTGATTCTAATATTCCCGATCTAGAGTCAAATTCTGCACTCCCCGATGCAGGGTCAACCTCTCACACTGCGGATGTAGAGCAAAAATCTACCGTTTATGATCATATGGAGCAAAATTTTGCTATTTCTGAGACAGAATCTAATGATATTATCCCGGATGCAGAGCTAAACTCTGTTCTTCTTTATTTACAATCAAATTCTCCCCCTGATAATGCCGAGTCGAATGCAGTGATCCCCAATGTAGAGTCAAATTCTGTGCCTACGGTTCCAGAGTCCACACATCTGATTGAGGGTTTAGAATCAAGTTCTCATCTTTTAGATATTAATTCTACTGAGTTAATCAAAGCAGACAATAAAATAAAAAACCATATTCAAGTCCAGTTTAAAAATGAGGCAGGTAGACTGTTAGTAATTTTACCAACAGAGTCTCAATTACCAGCCTCAGAACTCGCTTGGTCTGACATGTGGCAACAATTAAAGTTTCGCTTAAGAGCAGGCGATCGCTTACGTACAGATAATACACCAGTACATTTGCTGGCCCAAGACCGTTTGTTGGATAGCAGACAATTACAAGAATTTGCCGAAGCCTTTAGTGAGGTGCAACTGCAATTAAAATCTGTGGCTACTAGCCGCCGACAAACTGCCATTGCCGCTGTCACATCTGGCTATTCTGTAGAACAACTACAACCCATAACCTCCTTGAGTTCACAGATCCCAGAAGCCGCTTCCACCCAAGCAGAAGCCCTGTATCTGGAAATGACAGTACGTTCTGGAGTAGAAATTCGCCATCCCGGGACAGTAATTCTTTTAGGAGATTTAAATCCAGGTGGTATCGTAGTGGCAGAAGGAGATATTCTAGTATGGGGTCGCTTACGTGGAATTGCCCATGCGGGTGCCGGGGGCAATCGCGAGTGTCTGATTATGGCCTTGCAAATGGAACCAACCCAGTTGCGGATCGCAGATGCTGTAGCTAGGGCACCAGAGAAATCACCGTTGCAGTTTTTTCCAGAGGTGGCGCATATTACGCCCCAAGGAATTCGCATCGCTAGGGCTACTGATTTTTCCCGAAATCTTTTACCCAGGATCAATCAGGCGCCATAAGTATTTATTATAATTTCCTGAACCCTAATCGAGCGCAACTCTTATCATGACTCGCATTATTGTGATTACCTCCGGGAAAGGAGGGGTGGGAAAAACCACAGTTTCGGCAAATTTAGGCATGACTTTAGCCAAAATTGGGCGTCAAGTTGCCTTAGTTGATGCGGATTTTGGTCTAAGAAATTTGGATTTGCTACTAGGGCTAGAAAACCGCATCGTTTATACTGCGGTGGAAGTCCTAGCAAGGGAGTGCCGATTAGAACAGGCCTTGGTAAAAGATAAGCGACAACCCAACCTTGTACTCTTGCCAGCAGCCCAAAACCGCTCTAAAGATGCCGTCACTCCTGAACAAATGAAGTTGCTGGTGAATGCCTTGGCACAAAAATATCAGTATGTGATTATTGATAGTCCCGCTGGTATTGAAAATGGCTTTAAAAATGCGATCGCGCCAGCCAAAGAAGCCCTGATTGTCACCACACCAGAAATTTCCGCAGTTCGTGACGCTGACAGAGTAGTAGGTTTACTAGAAGCACAGGGGATTAAGCGTGCTCATTTAATCATTAACCGTATCAGACCTGCAATGGTTCGGGCAAATGATATGATGTCTGTGCAAGATGTTCAAGAACTTCTAGCAATACCTCTAATTGGGGTAATCCCTGATGACGAGCGTGTTATTGTTTCTACCAATCGCGGCGAACCTTTAGTATTAGGGGACACTCCCTCTTTAGCTGCCATAGCCTTTGATAATATTGCCCGTAGATTGGAAGGAGAAAAGGTCGAATTTTTAGACCTTGACTCACCCCATGACAGCATCTTCGCCCGTCTGCGAAGGTTGTTGTGGACAAAGATTGTTTAACTTATGTTCCAGTCTCCGCACACCTATTGGCAATGATCCTTGAACTTATAGAACGAATTTTCTTGCGTAGTCCAGACAACAGTCGCAATCAAGTAAAACGTCGTCTGCAACTGGTGATTGCCCACGATCGCGCTGATTTAGACCCTCAAAGGCTAGAAAAGATGCGGAAAGAAATTCTCGAAGTTGTCTGTCGCTATGTAGAAATAGATACAGAAGGTTTAGAGTTTTCGCTAGAAAGCAATCAAAGAACTACGGCATTGATTGCTAATTTGCCCATCCGTCGGATCAAAGAAACTACACCGGAATTAGAAAGTAGCGAACAACCATAGTAAATTTAGTAACTGGTAAATATTTGGCGGCAATATTATTGGAAACTGAAGATTTAACAGTTAAATAATTAAAACATTGGTTTAATTAAACTCTTGTGGAGCGGGCATCTTGCCCGCATCTTACTGGTGACCTGCGTGCATGGATTTCAAATGGTCTATCTATTTTCAAATTGGTATCACTAACAACACTTTTTAACATAATATGACGTGCGCCTCCGTTGGAGACTCACGTTAATATGACTATTAGCTGGTGCCTCTGATGACAAAAAATCCCGTTGTTTTTGGATTTGACAACGGGAGCTGATAATATTTTCAGTACACTAGCGATAAGCAACTTGTGGATCTGCCCAAATATCTTTAACTTTTTGACCGAAAGTAATAGGCTGATCTGCATCTGTTGTATCTAAAGACTTACCATCACTAGCAACTTGCACCAAAGGCCAGTTTTCCTCTCCCATTTCGCCAGCCCGGAACAGTGCATGATCTGGTCGGTTCTTACTCCAACCTAGCAACACAGCTATCTTTTCATGCTCATGCTCTTCACGATGAGGCGCAACAGTATTAATGTGATCTCTTTGTCGATCCCAAATCACTGCATGATCTGTGGAATCACCCGTATTAAACTTGCCTCCAAACTTGCGTGCTAAGAAGCGATCGCTTTTTTGCGACCAGCTAACAGGAACTAAAACCCCTATGTTGCCATCCTGAATGTTATTAACTGGTTCTGTTGAAGAAGTGTATCTACTTAACAAAGGATCACTTAGGGGAGCAGTGGTCGCCATGACCCGCAACTTCCTAGTTTGTGTATCTTCGACAAACATCACACTAGTGACTATGCTGTTATACATTTCGGGTCTTACTTCTAGTTGCACCCGACTATAAACTACATACCTACCATCAGGAGAAGTCACAGGTAAGCTACGATAATGACGCACTCCAGAACCCCCATTAGTACTAATAGCCTCCTGAGTTGCCGTAATCCATTGCCAGGGAATAGGATGAGGACTGCCTATAGGATCTACTTGTGCTATTAGCGCTTCATCCGGTTGTTCAACAACTGGTACTTCTTGAGTTAACCGGGGTTGTAATTTTCTGGGAGTTGCTGCCAATAATGATTTAGCTGTAGACTCTTCCTGTGGTAGCAAATTCTCTTCTTGTGTCCACGACTGATCATTAGCAGTTTTAAATTTTTGCCCTAAATTTAAATCACTCCCATGTACATCTGGAATTGGTGCGAGTTCCACTGCTGCTAATAAATCATTAGCCACTTTATCACTGCTTGAGAGATAATCATCTGCGACCAAAGAGTCAAATTTGTCCGCTGGTAAAATTTGCGGCTCTTCAATAGTAGCCATTACTAATGGCACAGAGTCATATTCTCCAGTTAGGGAGTTTATTTGAGATGTTATTAATTTTTCTACTAAATCGGGTTCACTATCACTAATAGTAGCTGTTTCCTCTGACACAGAGTCTAATTCTCCAGCTTCGGAAGCAATTTTTGCGACTATTTTTGATTGTTTGGCGGAGGTAGAGTGACCTGATGCTGCTACTAAAGGAGCAATCAGCATCACAATAACAAGATAATTAACAAATGGTTGAACGCGGAACCATCCTGACAGCAAGAAGAGTTTGAGCATGAGTGGACTCTCTAGGGGAGGGCGGGTGCTGTGTGAGGAGCAATGCCTATGCAGCAAGGGAGTAGGCGATAACTACAGGTATAACAACAAACTCAAAGATTTAACGAATAAAACCAGATAATTTCTTGAAAGTTTGCACAGTTTTACAAAAATTAAGTGTCATTAATTCACACCTGATTATTTGTAACTTATTGGCTTTTGAGGAAAATTTGCCAATACAAAGATATGCAGACTAATTAAAAAATTAGTGCATAAATAATAGACTGTTGCCGCTAATACTATTACCTGACTAAAGCAGACAATTGGTAATAGTGATAGATTATTCAACCTATCATTTGGGCTAAAGATATTGGCAGTACAGAGGTAGAGCAGAATAGCTGAACTATTGCGAATAGCATTAAGCTCCAGGTGGTTATTCCTGCTACAACAGTACAAAACCTGATAACGGTGCAAGTGAGGCGTTATTTTAAAAGTTGAGCAAGCTGACGCACAACTTATAATACTAAAAAAAGCCGTTAGCATCCATCCTCAGGTAGAAATTGCTATTTCAACTGGGAAAATTGCGGGATCGCAATCTAGGTTGATTAACGCAACTACACTTAATGACCGAGTACTGGGTAAATAATGAACAAAAAAGCTGACTGATGATGCTGAACTAAAGTGGCTGGTCGTGAAACATCACCACATAGTTTAGCTAGCACTTAGTGAATTTTATATCAGCTTATTAGCTGGTCAACTTATTATTAAGTCTATCAACTCTCCCTGGGTTTCGCCAATATCACACCACCTTAACACCAAAAAATTTCGTTTGGCACTATTTGATGGAAATTATGCTCGTTTTTCGGTAAATGGTTGGGGATGAGGGGGTTGAAGGGTTTCTTTGTAGGTAATTCCTTAGTAATGTTACTTAAAAATGTTTTAACGATATCCACAAACCTGCTGTTTTACTTAGCCTCTAGTAACTATTGATTGAAATCTAATGAAAATAGTATTTTTTGGTACTCCTCAATTTGCCGTTCCTACTCTAGAAAAATTACTGAATCGACCAGAGTTTGAGGTTTTGGCAATTGTCACTCAACCTGATAAACGCCGGGAACGAGGTAATAAACTTATTCCTTCAGCAGTGAAAAATGTAGCACTTACACATAATTTACCTGTATGGCAACCCCAACGAATTAAAAAGGATGCGGAAACTCTCGCTCTACTTCAGCAATCAGGTGCAGATGCGTTTGTTGTTGTGGCCTACGGACAGATTTTGTCTTCAGAAATCTTGGATATGCCAAAGTTGGGTTGCATTAATGTACATGGCTCGATTTTGCCCCAATATCGAGGTGCAGCACCGATTCAGTGGTGTTTGTATAACGGGGAAAAGGAAACGGGGATCACCACAATGTTAATGGATGCGGGAATGGATACCGGCGCGATGCTTTTAAAAGCAACTACACCCATTGGATTGCTAGATAATGCCCCAGATTTAGCTCAAAGACTGTCTGTGATTGGTGGAGATTTATTAGTAGAAACTTTATTGCAGCTGGAACGCCAGGAAATTACACCAGTGAGTCAAGATAATTCCGCAGCGACTTATGCACCTTTAATTAAAAAGCAAGATTATGGTTTGGATTGGTCAAAGAGTGCTATTCAATTACATAATCAAATCAGAGGTTTTTACCCAAACTGCGTGGCTACTTTTCGTAACCAAACGCTGAAAATTACAGCATCCCTGCCCCTTGGTGATGCTTACGATTATGAGCTAACGCCTGAATTAACAGAAATATCCCAAAAATTGCCTGATTTATCGACCATATCAGGTAGCCCAGGAGAAGTGGTCAGCATAGCCAAGGGGATGGGAGCGATCGCCCAGACTGGTGAGGGTTTGTTACTTTTAACAGAGGTGCAACTAGCTGGCAAACGTCCTCAGTCGGGATGGGATTTTGTCAATGGTAATCGCTTAACTGTGGGAGAAGTTTTAGGTAATGGAGTATAAGAAATATTAGGTGGCTAAATCCTAACTTTTACTCTTGATTTTTTCATAAAAACGACAAGAATCACAAGGGCCATTTGGGTTGACGGCACAACGCATAATTTCCGAATGAGCATTGTAGCTACAGGTAGCATCACCAATAACCCAACGTCCCTTGACTAAAGTTTTTTCTGCTGGTCTTTGAGCAGATTGCACGTAAAGGGCAATATTATGCAAGTGGTAACGCCCTGATTTCAATTGATATCTATGGCGGCGTTCTAAAACTGCATAAGTTTTACCTTCAAAATCGACGTAGTTTCCCGGCTGGGGAGTCCAATCGAGTTGGACTCTACCAAGGGACTGACTAGGATGCGTCAGAATCACCTCGGTTGGTAAAGAGTCTGGCTCCATAAGCTGATGTGACGTGGTTTACATATAAAAATAGTATCGCAGTAGACTACTTTAGCTGACCGATTTTAGATTATGATTAATAGTTAACTAAATTTGTGTTTAATAAATCTGTAGATAGCGATCGCTCCTTCAAGGTAACGAGGGAAGCGATCGCCCACCAGAAAATTAGCTAAAAGCATTCAAATTGACGGTGTATTCAACAGCAATCGTGCAAAAGCCAAGCGCTGTTGTTCACCTAAAGAAAGCTGAATTGTTCGTAGTCAGGACTTCAGTCCTTCATATAAGCCTCAAACCTTGACTACTAACCCTTAATTACTTACATTATTTTGTTCGACTTTTGCCACTTCCAACATTGTCTTTAAAACCGAATCTGGATTCAGACTAATAGAATCAATTCCCTGTTCTACTAAAAATTGGGTAAATTCTGGGTAATCACTGGGTGCTTGCCCACAAATACCAATTTTGCGATTATGCTTTTTCGCAGCTTCAATAGCCATTTGCACCATGCGCTTCACGGCTGGGGTGCGTTCATCAAACAAATGTGCCACTAATGCCGAATCTCTATCCAGTCCCAGGGTTAATTGCGTTAAATCATTAGAACCAATGGAGAAGCCATCAAATACACCAGCAAATTCTTCAGCCATCATCACATTACTGGGCAACTCACACATCACATAAACTTGCAAGCCGTTCACGCCTTGTTTTAAATCATTTTTTGCCATTTCTGCTAACACCAAACGTCCTTCTTCGGGAGTGCGACAAAAGGGAATCATCGGAATAACATTAGTCAAACCCATGTCGTCGCGGACTCGTTTGATGGACTGACATTCTAACGCAAAAGCTTCTCTGTAACCTGGATCATAATAACGTGCGGCCCCGCGCCAACCCAGCATGGGGTTTTCTTCTTTGGGTTCAAATTGTTGACCACCTAACAGATTGGCATATTCATTACTTTTGAAATCTGACATTCGCACAATAACTGGTTTAGGATAAAAAGCCGCCGCGATTTTTCCTATACCTTGGGCTAATTTATCGACAAAATACTGGGGTTTGTGATCATAAAGCGCAGTGACTTGATTAATTTTGGTTTTAACAAATTCATCTGTTAACTTTTCATAGTGAATCAACGCCATTGGATGAACTTGGATTTGGTTAGCAATAATAAACTCTGTCCGCGCTAAACCTACGCCATCGTTGGGAATTGCAGATAAACTCAAGGCTTCTTGGGGATTACCTACATTCATGAGAATCTGAGTATGGGTACGGGGTAAGTTCTCTAGGGCAACTTCTTTAACTTCAAATGGTAATAAGCCCTGATAAACCTTACCTTCATCTCCCTCGGCGCAAGAAATCGTCACCTCTTGCCCACTTTTTAAAATTTCCGTAGCATTACCGCAGCCGACAATTGCCGGTACTCCCAATTCTCTGGCAATAATCGCTGCATGACAGGTACGTCCACCAGCATTGGTGACAATCGCACTAGCGCGTTTCATAATTGGTTCCCAGTCGGGGTCAGTTCTTTCGGTTACCAACACGTCCCCAGGTTGGAATTGGTCGATTTTATTCACATCTAAAATCAGGTTGACCTTACCTTGACTAATTGCTTCCCCGATAGCGCGACCAGTGACTAAGGGATGAGGCGATAAAGAGGATGAGGAAGATTTTTCCCCATTACCTATTCCCCATTCCTGATTCCCGAATACCAAGTGATAACTCCGCAATATGTTTCCCTGTTTCTGCGATTGCACGGTTTCGGGACGGGCTTGGACAATAAATAGTTGATTGGTAATACCATCTTTAGCCCACTCGATATCCATTGGGGAGTAATTACCGTGGGTTTGGGAATAATGGTCTTCTATTAAACAAGCCCAATGTGCTAGTTGTAAGATTTCTGCATCACTCAGGGCAAATTTACCTTGTTCGGCGCTTGATACGGTGATGTTTTTGGTAAATTTAGAACCGTCATCATAGATCATTTTCAGTTCTTTACTGCCCAGTTTTTTATCGATAATGGGGCGGAAACCTGCTTTTAAGGTTGGTTTAAAAACATAGTATTCATCTGGGTTGACGGTTCCTTGAACAACGTTTTCGCCTAAACCATAGGCGGCGGTAATGAGTGCAGCATCTTTAAAACCGGTTTCTGTGTCAATGGAAAACATGACTCCAGAAGTAGCTAAATCTGAACGCACCATTTTTTGCACACCGACGGCGAGGGCAATGCTAAAGTGGTCAAATCCTTTGGTGTGGCGATAGGATATGGCACGGTCGGTAAATATAGATGCAAAGCATTTATGACAAGCTGCTAAAACCTCTTGGACACCGACAACGTTCAAATAACTTTCTTGCTGTCCAGCAAAACTAGCATCGGGGAGGTCTTCGGCGGTGGCGCTGGAACGGACGGCTACATCTGTATCTGTGTTGTATGTTTCACAGAGTTTTTGATAAGCTGTGGCGATCGCCTGACGCAATTCTCCTGGAAATGGTGTGTGCATCAGTAGCGATCGCGCTTTTTTTCCCCGCAATTTAAGATTTTTCACATCCTCGACATCCAAATCAGCAAACAGTGTACGTAACTTGGCTTCTAAGCCGGCTGATTGGATAAAATAGCGATAAGCATAAGCAGTTGTGGCAAATCCTGTGGGGACGTTCACGCCTTGGGGTGTCAATTGTTGAATCATTTCCCCTAATGAGGCATTCTTTCCACCCACTAAAGGGATATCAGTAATCCCAACTTCATCAAACCAGAGAATTAGCGATCGCTCTTTGGTAGATTGAGCCACGGTGTTTTGAGATACTGTAACCATCTGTATTACCTCTCAAGTATATGCTCTGGTTGAAAGTTTGCATTGCTGGGTATTGTCCCCATGTCCAATTTTAGGTTTGGGTTTGGGGATTGTGCTATTAAATGCAACACTATAGTTAGGAAAATTTAACTTTCTTTGAAATCAAAGCTGTACTAAAATCCCGAAATCACAACCAAAATGGCGCAACTAGAAAGACTCTTAAAAATGGCAGAAGATGAACTCACCCAATACAGTACTGATGCCCGAAAAATTGAGAAGTTGCGCCGTAAAATTGGTTTATCGGTATCAGCAGTAGAACAAAGGCAAGTTAAGGACGAGCTATTAGCTACTATGAAGCATAGTATATTTACTACTATTGTAGAAGAACAAAGACAAGCAGCGGCTTTACCATTTTGGGGAATTGCGGGATTGGGTTTATTATTTGGGATTTCTCTGAATCAACCTGTGGTTTTATTGGTAGGTGTGGTGGGGACTGTGGCGGCTTTTAGAATTCAGAAGTGGGGTTGGCAATTACAGGCCAAGCGTTTATTGTTACAAACGTTGGAAGATATCGAGGCGCGGATTTCTCAACCCCAGAATCATTGATAGTAAAAGTTGTAGCATAGAGATCTAAGATCAACACTAAATTTTTTATGTCTGCTACGCCTTTTACTCCTCCAGTTGACTCACCCAGTGCTGAGAAACTCCAATTAATTCCTCCTTTACTCGGTGCTTCGGTGACTGAGTTAACTGCTTGGGTACAGCAGCAGGGACAACCAGCTTATAGAGGTAAGCAACTGCATGAGTGGATTTATCACAAGGGCGTGCGATCGCTTGCTGATATTTCTGTATTTTCTAAACAATGGCGGGCGCAAGTTGCAGAAATACCTATTGGTCGTTCCACCATCCATCACCGCGCTGTTGCCCCTGATGGTACGGTAAAATATCTTTTGAAACTCGCTGATGGGCAAATCATTGAAACTGTCGGTATTCCTACCGCAAAACGTCTGACAGTTTGTGTGTCAACTCAGGTGGGTTGTCCAATGGCGTGTGATTTTTGTGCTACTGGTAAAGGTGGATATATCCGCAATTTAGGCAGACATGAAATTGTTGATCAAGTATTGACTGTCCAAGAGGATTTTCAGCAACGTGTAAGCCATGTGGTATTTATGGGCATGGGTGAACCGTTATTGAATACAGAGAATGTGTTAGCAGCTTTGAAATCCTTAAATCAAGATGTAGGAATTGGACAGCGATCGCTGACTGTTTCTACAGTCGGGATACGCGATCGCATCCGTCAGTTTGCCAAACACAATTTACAAGTCACTCTGGCGGTGAGTCTCCACGCACCTAATCAAGCACTACGTGAACAGCTTATTCCCAGCGCTCGCCCCTATCCTCTAGAAGATTTGCTAGATGAATGTCGGGAATATGTGGAAATAACTAGACGCCGCATCTCTTTTGAATATGTCCTGCTGGCTGGGTTCAACGACTTACCACAACACGCTGTGCAATTGGCAAAATGTCTGCGCGGGTTTCAAAGTCATGTGAATCTAATTCCCTACAATCCCATCGATGAAGTAGATTATCAACGCCCTAGTAGCGATCGCATTCAAGCTTTTGTAAATGTCCTCAAACAAAAACAAATAGCTGTTAGTGTCCGCTACTCCCGCGGTTTAGAAGCTGATGCTGCTTGTGGACAACTCCGCGCTAGTCATTAAGATTCAGCACTTACGCTCACTTGCTTTTTGACATATGCTTGAATTCCTGGGGCGTAAGCCTCAATGACTCTGCCTGTACGAGTGCAAGTGATCATTAAATAATCGCAACTTGGACATTGTGTCCGGGTTATTTGACTATCAGAAATATAATGACGTTCTGCTTCACTGCCACAATTTGGACAGTGAATTTTTTGTAATATATGCATTTCCAAACCCCTGGTTGTGATGTTTTCTAATTTGACAAAATGGCGAATTAAATCAACAAAGATTTTAATTTGGCTTAAGTTAACAAAGAGTCTTGATATTGTCCGATGATTTTAAACAAAAATTTAGATTTGATGATTTTTATATGTTATCCCTCATTATCTTCATATTTGTGTAATGTTTCCATCCCACTTTGGATATATAAAATCATTTTTTCATTATGTATCTTTTAGAAATTTAGTGATCCCTATGAATAATACCTTGAGATCACCTAATTTTTTGGTGATTTATAGCAAGTGAAAAACATCTGTTATTGTATTCAAAAATTAAACCACCGAAAATACTGTATCCTTAGTAACAAAATATCTATCTTAAGATTTAGTTAATGTTTGTTGATGATATTGATGAAATTAAAGTTTAAGAAATATGGCAATAAATTGGATAAAACTCAGGACGTATGCCAAATGAGTAAGTTTATTAAAAATATGAATTAAATAACAGCAAAATCTGGCTTTTGACCTCACCCCGCCGTTGATTTGCGTTAAGGTATCCCCTCTCATTAGCTTTTTGTAGGGTGTGTTGTCGCCAAGCGCAACGCAACATCCTCAATTTTCGGTGCTATTCAGGATGGGTGAAAATAATCATAAATTTCTTGAGCTAATGTCGGCCCAATTCCGGAAACCTCGGCTAACTGTGTAGGTGTGGCTTGCCGAATGTAATCAACTGAGCGAAAATGTCCTAACAGTTGCTTTTGGCGATGATGTCCTAAACCGGGAATTTCATCTAAACGCGATCGCTTCAATTTATCACTACGTTGCTGACGATGGAAACTCACAGCAAAGCGATGGGCTTCATCTCGTAACCGCCGCAATAACTGAACTCCTGGTTGTTCTGCATCGGTTTCCAAAGGTTGAGATTCTCCCGGTAAAAAAATCTCTTCTTGTCGCTTCGCTAAACTGACAACTCGCAAGTCTTCTAATAAATTCATTTCTTGTAAAACGGCGACAACCGATGATAACTGACCTTTACCGCCATCAATCATAATTAAATCAGGCCAGTCAGGATTACCAACTCTCGGTAATTGTGGATCTTCGCCATACTTGCGAAACCGTCTTTGGATAACTTCAGCCAAACTAGCGAAGTCATCGGAATGTCCTGCTGTCACATGGGGATTTTTAATTTTGTAGTGGCGATAATGTTGCTTTCCTGGTAACCCATCGATAAACACAACTTGGGAAGCCACAGCATTTGACCCTTGAATGTGAGAAATATCGTAACCTTCAATGCGGTGGGGTAAGTCGGGTAAATCGAGAATAGTCGCCAAATCTTGCATTGCTTGATGATTGCGATCGCTTAATTTTTGCGTTCTTTGCAATTCATACTCAGCATTGCGTTCTACCATCTCAATTAATTCTGCCTTGGTTTGGCGTTGTGGATGCAAAATTGTGACTTTTTTACCCTTGCGCTGAGTTAAAACATCTGCCAAAATTTCGCTATCTGGTAACTCATGCTGTACCAAAATTTCTGTGGGAATTTCCACTGCATCAGCAGTTTGATAATGTTCCTCTAAAACTCGTTGTAAAATAGCACCTGGTTCGGCTTGAGTATCTGCAATAAAGGCCAAGCGTCCTACCAGTTGACCAGCCCGAATTTGGAATAATTGAATACAAGCCCGTTGTTCATCGGCTGCTAGTGCTAAAGCATCCCGTGACACTGTATCGTCTGGTAAGGAAACTTTTTGATTAGCAGTCAGGGAATTTAATCCAGCAATTTGATCACGAATCCGCGCCGCCGATTCAAAATTCAACGCCTCGGCTGCGGTTTGCATCTGTTCTGTGAGAATATCAATCAGTTCTTGACTACGACCTTGAAATACCATCGCCACCTTTTGCACTGTTTTGCGGTATTCTGCTGGTGAAATCAACTGTTGACAGACACCAGGACAGCGCCCCATGTCATAATTCAAACAAGGACGGTCTTTAAACAAAGGTTGGGGTCGTTGTCGCAAGCTAAAGATGCGTTTAGATATACGTAATATTTCTCGCAATAAACCTGCATCAGTGTACGGCCCGTAAAATTTATCTTTTTCTTTACCGAGTTGACGTTTGCGGGTAATGAAAATGCGGGGATAGTCTTCTGACCAAGTGATACAAACGTAGGGATATTTTTTATCATCTTTGAGCAGCACATTAAAGTAAGGCTGATGCTGCTTGATTAAGTTGGCTTCCAAGGCTAAAGCTTCAGCTTCCGTATCGGTGACGATAAATTCAATATCTGTCACCTGCTTGGCCATTGTGGCTATACGTTCGCTTTTATTGTAGCCGTCCCGAAAATATGAACGCACACGCGATCGCAGTTTCCGTGACTTGCCTATATATATAATGCGATCGCTCCCATCCCGCATGAAATAAACTCCCGGTTCCGACGGAATTTCCGCTAGACGGCTGGACAGACGTTCTGCGTCTTTAAGCAGTGGTAGTATTGGAGTAGATGTAGATATTGTCACAATTTAATTTAGGTAATTTGACAAATTTACCTATTCTTATTTTAAGAAAAATAAACCTTTTGTGTTGATGGCCCAGGTAATTGATCAAATCCAGATGAAGTCTCAATCACCTGAAGCCTCAGATGATACATTACTTGACTACTATTATTCGCGGGAATAGTTTTTGTTAACTTACTTACATATATTGAATTTAGTTCATAAAAAAATAGCTAATTTTTGGGGATTTTTACAAATTTTCCAGAAATTTGTCGTGAATAATATTTATATTTTTTGATTTTCCAGAAAATTTCCATACACTAACTTTAAACCATATTTTTTTAGGTTACTCAAACTAGCTCTATATCTCGATTATTTAATTGAATAAAAATTTTCCTAGTTTGAGATGCATAAGCAATCTTCCTGAATATTAATTTAATTGAGACATTAAGCGAATTAACGGTTTTAATAATTTATTTCTATGATTATCATTAATATTAACAACATAAATAGCTTGATTTCCTATTGCCTATTTACGCAAGCTATTAAAAATCGCAGCGGATTACTCTCTATCTGATGACGAACATAATAGAAAACTAATGAATATCCAAGATTTTGAATCTAATTACCGTGAAGCTATGGCTGAAACTCTTAACGAACTACAAACAGCAGTTTTATTAATAGCGCAATTACAACGCAAGCTTGATAGCATTGGTAATTCTGTGCAAATCATGAATGAAAGGGTTGAAGATTATATTAATAATGAAATTGATGAATAAACTATCAATATTTATATTTGATGATGATAGGCTAACTCTTCTTCTATTTTGCTAATTAAAGCAGTGAGGTTTACAGGCTTGACAAAATAATAACTAGCACCTAAAGCCATAGCTCGTTCTTGATCAGCTTTAAAAGCAAATGCTGAAACTACAATAATAGGTATCTTGGATAGCTCTGGTTGGTGCTGCATTTTTTCTAGAATACAATAACCATCAATATCGGGTAATTTTAAATCTAATAATATTAATTGAGGTTTGAATTTTTCTATACTTGCAAAAATATTGGTTCCATTTGACAAACTGTGGACATGATATCCACAGTAACTCAAATAGTCACTCATCAACATTCTGTTAATATCATTATCTTCAATTAGTAAAAGTCTTTTTAATCGGAGCAAATGTAATTGTTGATTTATAGTGAGTAAGTGTGTTAACATTTCATCTCACAAAGAAACGTTGATAAGTGAAAATTTTACAGAAATATTCAGCAAATTATTTATTAATTGTGGCTATAGTAATACTAAAGAGCAATGACAGCTAGTTATGGGGAGCGGACAATCTGCGCTCAGGTTTGCCGCATTTATCAGAGTTTCCTGTAGCAAGTGAGGTGGCAATTCTCAAGACCCTACAGCTTTCTTTGTCGCTTCGGTAAACCATTCAGGGTCAGGACTTACGAAAAATCATGAGAGAAGGTATCACTAAAGCGTAAATCCCTGACGGGCATGGCTACACTTACCGCGCCAGCTTGCCGAAGACAAAAGTTGCAAGAAGGATTTTCCTCTGGGCAAACTTTTCTAGACCAGTTTTGACTTCCGTCTGGCGGTACTAGTCTATTATTACCTTAATAACTAAAAATTAGCAAAAATTTCAATTTATTATGGCTATTTTTTATATATGGACAAAATATAGTTGTTTATTTAGAGAGATTAACTTATTAGCTCATAGTCATGTGGGGAAGCACAGTAATTTTACAGGGATAAGATGAAAAATCAATAAACATATGAAAAAGGTATCAGTATTTTTTTTAAATAATTTAAAGTTTGGGTAATTAAACCACAGATGAACACAGATAGTTGATCGATGTTTATCTGTAGTTTTTTGCTGATTCGCATTTTTGCCACAAGTCGATTATGGGAAATTTCTCAGCTATGAGTCCAGAAATTCAGCGATTCTGGCTACAGCAGTTTCTAATACAGGTGGCTCATGTACTAAAGCAAAGCGAACATATCCTTCTCCAGATTTGCCAAAGCCAGCGCCAGGAGAAGCCGCTACACCCGTTTGCTTGACTAGCTGAGTACAAAACTCCACAGAATTTTCCTGCCACGGTGAGGGTAACTTAGCCCAAATATACATCGTGGCTTTGGGGGTGGGAACTTGCCAACCAATACGGTGCAAAGCGTTAATAAAAGCATCACGACGTTTACGAAAAGTGGTAACGGCTTCGATAACTCCTGTTTGTGGGCCGGTGAGGGCGGCGATCGCCCCGTTTAAAATTCCCCGATACTGGTTAAAATCAACTGCTGCTTTGACTTGGCGTAGAGCTTGAATTAATTGAGCATTACCGATGGCGTAGCCAATACGGAAACCGCCCATATTATAAGACTTAGAAAGAGTAAAAAATTCAATGGCAACGCTTTTATCTGGATCAGCTTGCAGAATAGAAGGAACTAAAGATGGGGAATTGGGCTGGTTGTTTCCCCACTCGCTATTTGCTGCAAATACCAAATCTGCATAGGGAAAATCGTGAACTAGAGCCAGATTATGTTGCTGACAAAAAGCCACAGCTTCTTGGAAAAAAGATAAAGGAGCGATCGCGGCAGTAGGATTGTGGGGATAACTCAATACCATCATCCGCGATTGAGCTAAAACATCTGGGGGAATGTCAGCAAGTACTGGTAAGAAATCATTTTCTACCAATAATGGCATGGGGTAAATTTGACCACTAGCCAAGTAGACACCTCCAGCGTGGGAGGGGTAACCAGGATCAAGCAACAAAGCAAAATCCCCAGGGTTGAGCAATGCTAAAGGTAGATGAGCCGTCCCTTCCTGGGAACCAATCAGGGGTAGCACCTCAGTTTCTGGATCGACGGCGATGCCAAATTTTTGTTCGTACCAGTTAGCTGCTGCTTGGCGAAACGCTTGAGTACCATGAAACAATAAGTAGCCGTGGGTGCTGGGGTCATCTAGCGACCGGGCGATGGCTGCGGTGACGTGGCCCTGGGCTGGTAAATCAGAAGACCCTAGTGACAGATCGATTAACTGTCTTCCTGCTGATAAAGCCACAGCTTTGGCTTTGTCCATATCAGCAAATACATTAAATTGCAGGGGTTGTAAACGCTTCGCAAACTGCATGTTAGTCATTGGTCATTAGTCATTAGTCATTAGTCGTTAGTTTTAGCTGTGGACTAATTACTATTTAAGTGCGTATCTAAGAGGCTGAGTAATTTTTCTTTGCCAATTGCTCCCTCGGTGGAGATTAATAACTTCTCTCCTTCAACTAGCCTCAGGGCTGGTACACCTTCTACTTGGAAATGTTTCACTGAAACAGGGTTAGGATCTACTTCCATTTTCACGACCTTCAGGCGATCGCTATACTTAGTAGCAACAAGATTCATTAGTGGCGACATCAATTGACAAGGGCCACACCAAGAAGCCCAAAAATAAACTAGTACAGGCTGCTCGGCTTTCAATACTTCGGTTTCAAACTCACCATCTGTTATGGTGATTACACCCTTACTCATGACAGTCTCCATTAGGTGGCATCGATCAAAGTTGGCACACACAATACTCTATCGTGAAATACCCAATACTAGAAGAAGGGAGTGGGGAGTTGGGAGTTGGGAATGGGGACAAGAACAGAAATTTCTCTGCATTACCCCATTCTTTGTTGCTTAGTGACACAAAATCCCACAACCATCAGGTGTGGGACTAGCTGGGAAAAATGTTTTACCAAAATTACAATTGATCTAATTGCTTGCGTAGGGATTCCAGTTCAGAGTCAACCACTTCATTCGATTGTGCAGGGCTGCTTTGTTGTTCTGGTGGTAATTGGGGTTGGTTAGGCGCAGCCGCCGGCGGTAGCATCTGGGCTTTTAATGCGGCTAATTCATCATCAACGTCGCTACCACTTTCCAACTGAGCAAATTGGGTTTCTAAATCTGCGCCTGCTAATTCTGCCGCTGACTGGGCGCGAGCTTCTTGCATCATGACTTTTTCTTCCATGCGCTCGAAAGCCGCCATAGCGCTGCTGCTATTCATTCCGCGCACCATACCTTCAAGTTGCTCTTGGGCTTTGGCAGTGGTAATCCGCGCTTTGAGCATTTCTTTTTTGGTTTTGGCCTCAGAAATCTTGCTTTCTAGCTGAATCAAGTTGCGCTTGAGGGTTTCTACCTGAGTGGATTGCTGATCGAGGCTAGTTTTCAGTGCGCCGCTGGTATCAGTAAATGTTTTTTTGCGTTCTAGGGCTTGTCGTGCTAGGTTTTCATCGCCTTTTTGCAGTGCCAATTGAGCATTGCGTTGCCACTTATTAATTTCATTTTGGGCATCATTATACTGCTTCTCAGTTCGTTTTTGGGCGGCGATCGCCTGGGCTACTCCCTGACGCAACTGTACCAAGTCTTCCTGCATTTCCAGGATGGCTTGTTCTAGCATTTTTTCGGGGTCTTCAGCTTTATTAACTAAGTCGTTGAGGTTAGCACCGACTACTCGTTTAATACGATCAAATAATCCCATAACTTTGTTTTTCCTTTTAGATTTGACGCACTTTGGGGGAAAGTTCGCTTTTTTACTATTTAATAACTTCCTCTTTCAATGTAATCTTTCCGCTTTGGTTCGGTACCTGCCGACACCTATTAATTTTTAAGATATCTCCTAAATTTGGTAATTGCCCAATTTTTAAGGCTCTGGACTCTTGGGTAACTGCTGTTGCTGAGTGTTGCTACCGTCCTGTAGAATCCGCCCTTTCATGGCTGCTAGTTCGGTATCAATGTCAGTCGCCCCTTCGAGAGAGTCAAATTGTTTTTGCAGGTCATCAGTACCTAGTAGGGCGATAGCTTCTGATTGTGCTTCGATTTGTAAAACTTTATCTTCCATGCGCTCAAAAGCACCGAGACTGCTAGTGGCAGAAGAATTATCGAGCATTTCCTGGAGTCGATAAGAAGCTTCAGCCGAACGGGCCCGGGCAATGTACATATCTTTTTTGGTTTTGGCTTCGCTGATTTTTAACTCTAGCGATCGCATATCCTTTTTTAGCCTGGCGACTACTTCATTTTGTTGCTCTATCTGATTATAAAGAGCTGTAGCAGTTTCCTGATAGGCTTTGCGTTTGGTCAAAGCTTCTCGTGCTAACGGTTCATTACCTTGTTGCAGGGCCAGTTGGGCGCGACGATACCATTCTTCTGCTGTTGATTGGGCAGCCGCAGCCTGCCGTTCGGTGCGTTTTTGGGTGGCGATGGCCTGTGCTACCCCCTGTCGTAGTCGCACTAAGTTTTCCTGCATTTCCAGGACAGCTTGTTCGAGAATCTTTTCTGGATCTTCTGCACTGCCTATCAGACTATTAAGATTAGCGCGAATTATCCGCAGGATACGTTGAATCAGTCCCATATCGGCTCTCCATTTATTTATTGCCAGTCAACAGGCAGGGCATTTTGTAGATGTTTTCCTCATCCTATCGTAGATTTTTGCCACTCATGGCTGCTGAATTTTGGCTTTAATGCCTTGGGATTGTAGCTCTTTCACCCTTTGTTTTGCCGCCTCTGGAGTCTTAACTGAACCCAAATAAATCACTGTTTGTCCCGGTGATAAATAAGCATCAGGAACCACTTTCCTCGCAGCAGTGAGAGCGCGATCGCCTTGATTATCCATCACTATATGATAAAACCCATCTGCTGCTGGTTTGAGTTCGGCATTGCTAGTGGGTGGAGTTGGAGTAGTTTCAGGCGAGGGTTGTACCGTGGGAATTGCAGGTAAATTTACCGGAGGTGCAGGCTGTAATTCTGGCAACGACTCAACCACAGGCGGAACTACTGGTTGTGGGGTTGGTTGTGGGGTTATTGTAGGTTGGACTTTGGGTTGTAAACCAACTACATCCGTCGGCTCTCTCACTTCGGGAAATTCTTGAGCAGCTAAATTGGGATACTTGGGTATGGGAGTGAGTTCTGGTTGCACTGGTTGAGTGCTATTTCCCACTGCTTCTGTACTGTCTGTATTAGTAGATGAATCGCTGTTAAATAATCTCCCAAAATTAAACTGAGGCCAATCTTGAGAGTTAGGATTAAATACTATGTACCCCAGGGTAAGACTTGCCACTAATAACAGCAACATCGAGCCAATACCCAAAGGTGATAGCAAGCTGTCATTTGAATGACTGGGCTTCTGTGCCGGCTGCTGTTGTTCATCTGTTAAGCTTCGCAGTAGTGCTTCGCTTGATTCCAAGTAATCATCTGGCTGTGAAGGCGTATCGTTGGTTTGGGCAATATTTTCACTGGAATTAGTTTTGGCGATGGCAGGGACAATACTACCCCCAGAATTGCCTGAGGATTGAGGAATTTGTGTATTAATGGATTCGGTATTGACGGCTAAGTTGAGATGATCAACTTCCTCTGTTTTCGCCGTAGTGGGAACTGGGTTTTCTTGAGGAGTTTCATTGAATACAAACCCATCCGGGGTATGAGGATTAATTTCTCCTACGGATGGGGAATTTTGCTCTTCTGTAGCAGTAGAGTCTGTCAAATCTTGTGATTGACTAATGTAATTTCCTGCACGGTATTGATTCGCTATCCTCAGTGCTATGCGTGTACGACGATATCGGGCTAACTCTTGATCTAGTGGCACTTCTAAACTCGCCAGTGCTGCCGCTAATGCTGGTTTCAACCCAGATGCTGGAGATGATGAAGTACCAGAATCTATCAGGGGGTTTTGACTCATTACCTGTTTGCCTCAAACCTAGACTGCTGGATTAACTTTATATACATTTGAGCCAATACTAGCGAAAATTGTTTAATCCGTAGGGTAGATTACAAAGTTCTATTTTTGTAAAATGGCATTAAAATCAGTCAATGATATTTTAAGCGTTCTAGAACAGCAAGCTCAATGGCGAGAACAACCATTACAGAAATTGTTGCAGAGTTGGGCAGACGTTGTTGGCTCTAAGGTAGCTGCTCATACACGACCATTATCGATTCAACGTCACGTTTTATGGGTGGCAACTTCTAGCGCTGCTTGGGCGCAGAACATGACTTTTAGTCGCCAGATACTCATGGTTAAGTTAAATCAAAAACTGCCCGAACCTTTGTTAGATATTCGCTTTTCTACCGCTGGTTGGGCACTACCTCCAGAATTGCCAGCACAAAAATTAGTTGTACCACAGGATCATCCTAGTTATCTGGGTAGTCTCAGTAGCTCCCGGCGTCATGTGCATCCCCATATCCAAAATGTCGATACTGCCTTTGGATCTTGGGCGCAAAAAATGCAAGTGCGATCGCATAATTTACCTCTTTGCCCTCAATGTCAATGTCCTACGCCCCCGGGCGAACTCCAGCGCTGGCAGGTATGTTCTGTTTGTGCTGCCAAGCAGTTTGCCAATACCGACAAAAATTCACCATTTTGACCAAAAAGGAGGGATGGGAGAGATTGCCCTCCGTACATTCATGTATGGAAAAAAGAAAAAACCTCAGGCGATCGCCCATAACCAAGCAGCCGCTAATTAGGAGCTACAATTTGAGAACATAAAAATTAAAAAATTATTAAAAATATAATATTTACCTTAAAATCTGCTCAAAACTATTTCATAATACAATAAATAATAGCATACACTTTAGCACTCTAACTCAATAAGTGCTAACTTATTTCAAAGTCTGCTTTTGATGACATAGGCAAAAAAATTTACTTTTCATCGATGTTTTTATGTCCGTTGGATAACAGAATTTATTACCAAAATATATCTTTTTCAGGCAACTAATGAATTGTGGGGAGGATTGATATGAAATACACCTTTGATATTGTAGGTGTGTCTCCAGTTTGGCAATTTTTTAATCAGAAACAGCAGACCATACACCAACCAGAGAATTTAGGTGTTGAATATCTAGGAACTCATAAATGTACACTAGATGCCTTATTAGAAACCGTGGAACCATTACCAGTTAAATGGGGTTGGAATACCGAGCAAGTAATAGATACCGTAGTACAGTTTTGGATGAACAACGCCGAAAGTGTGGGTTACTGGAAAGCACGTTTAAATCATGCTGGTAATCATGACAATATACTCGTGGCTAGGGTGGCAGATATCACTTCTTTACAAGCTGAATTTGAAGCTTTGTTAGGTAAGTGATGGGGGATGCTTTGGCTACGGAAGAAGGGTAAATAGCATTGGCGATCAAAAGCTGCAAAAACCATAAAGAAAGCCCTCATAAATTCTATAAGGGCATTCATTTATATCTATGTTATTCCTTAAGTGCGGAACCGTCTCTTACTCTGCTTGTGCTTGGCAATTTCTTTGCGCTTGCGTTTTTCAATAGGCGTTTCAAAGTGACGATGCTTCCTCATATCTTGAAAAATCCCCGCCTTAGAAACCTCTCGCTTAAATCTGCGTAAGGCTGACTCAATGTGTTCATTGTCGCCTACTACTATTTGGGTCATTATCTCTCCTGCTAATTTGACTTACTTAATTGCTCATAATGGTAAGCTGCCCAGTTGACTAAAGTGCAAAAAAAGATCAACTTTTTGTTTAAATTTCAGGTTCAAAGCTTAGTAGCGGTTACGTCCACCGCCTCCACCGTATCCCCCCCGGTTACCACCAGAAGGGCCTCTGTCTTCTCTAGGCTTGGCTTTGTTAACTTTAAGGTCACGGCCCATCCATTCAGCACCATCAAGAGCTTCAATGGCGGCTGCTTCTTCAGCTTCAGTTCCCATTTCTACAAATCCGAAACCGCGTAGTTGTCCGGTTTCGCGGTCAGTAGGTAGTTGAACACGTCTTACAGTGCCGTATTCGGCAAAAACAGCGCTCAAGGTGTCTTGAGTAACTTCGTAAGAGAGGTTGCCTACATAAATTGACATCGATTTTCTCCAAAATTATCAGTGTGTAGAGATTTAAATTTCGGAGAGAAGCCTGTGAATACTAAAAACAAACACTGTCACCGAATTAATTCTCATTTTTAAGGATGACATAGAAACCATCTCTATGCATCTAGTATAAAGATTAATCGATGGAATCTTCAAAAGTCGCGTCACCAGTTAGATACCTGAGTAGGGTACTAGGGCTAAAGTTTTTGTCATATCAGCAAGGAGAAAGCGATCGCAAAGGTTAAACAGTTCTACCTCGGTCTGCGTCTGTCGCATCAGCCGGAGGAAATCACCTTCAGCGTCAACACTCAGGGCAATATAGTTGAGGAACCTTTTGAGGTAGCCTATGCGCGATCGCTCTGACATACTTGGGGCTGTAGGGGTCTGCCATAAACGCTCAATATAGTTGCGTACTTCTACTAAAGGAACAGGCGTAATCGGCTCGCAGCGCAAAGCTTGCCGAATTTGATTAAAAAGCCAAGGATTCCCGATAGCCCATCGTCCCACCATCACACCCGCCGCACCCGTTTGAGCAAGCACTTCCAGGGCATTTTTCGCCGAGTGGATATTGCCATTGGCCAGCACTGGACAATGAACCCGTCTGACCGCTTCGGCGATCAAATCATACTTCACTGCCCCGTGGTACATATCTTTGACCGTGCGACCATGTAAACTTAACAAATCAATACTATGGCGATTGATGATATCTAGTATTTCGTAAAAATTATCCGTATTTTCAAAGCCTACACGCATCTTGACAGTCAAAGGTCGATCATTCACCGCCTGGCGCAGTTCTCCCAAAATCCGATTCACTTTTTCTGGTGAGAGCAGCAATCCACCCCCAACATTTTTGCGATAGATTCTAGGTGCTGGACAGCCCATATTCAAGTCAACTCCAGCAATATTATAGTTACACAGTTCCTGTGCTGTTCTGACTAAGTGGGGAATGCTTTCGCCAATCATTTGAGCAAAAACAGGGCGACCCGTGTCGTTTTCGGTGATTGCTGCCAGAATGCTACGATTGAGCCGTGAGGTATCATTGACGCGGAAATACTCGGTGAAGAAGTAGTCAGGACTGCCGTAGTGGGCAATGACTTTCATAAACCAGAGGTTTGTCACATCCTGCATGGGCGCAAGAGCGGTGAGGGGTAGATCTTTCTGGAGTGATTGAGGGAGCATATTTACGCCCTGGAAGATTAGGGAATAGGGGCTAGGGGCTAGAAATTACTCTAACCTTTCGTAAAGCACGGCGGAAATAGGAATACCATCTAAACCTCCGCAAGGGTACTCCCGCCACAGTCGCAGACTTGGCGGTGACG
>NZ_CAWUDE010000021.1:0-83228 GCF_963920895.1 Anabaena sp. CCY 9613 | reverse complement strand
CACTTCTTTGTCAACTACTTTTTTCTCAATTTGCCATTTCTTTTTTAAAAGTCCTTGTAAAATCCTTATGGAGTAAGGGTTTTAGGATATAGTATTCTTGTAAATAAACAAGAGACTAATTAAGTTGTGAGCAAGTTTGGTGTTTTGCCACCTTGGCTGGTGCTAGATCCGTTGCTACGGGGCTGGTTATTGGAGGATATTGGTCGTGGCGATCGCACTACAAATAGCCTTTTAATAGAAGATGCAACACCTGGAACAGCTAAATGGGTAGCCAAAGCTAGTGGGGTAGTTGCTGGGATACCAGTCGCAGCTAGGGTATTTCAGCTTTTAAATGAAAAAGTTAGCTTTGTGGCTGTTGCGCCTGAAGGTAGCAAATGTCAGCCAGGACAACTATTAGCGGAAATTCATGGTTCTCTAGATGCGCTGCTCATGGGAGAACGGGTAGCACTTAACTTGGTGATGCGTTTGAGTGGGATTGCTACGCTCACTAATATATATGTAGAGCAAATTGCTGATTTACCTGCTCAGTTGGTTGATACGCGCAAAACTACACCAGGGCTGAGGTTGTTAGAAAAATATGCCACTGCGGTGGGTGGGGCAATTAATCACCGCATGGGATTAGATGATGCAGTAATGATTAAGGATAATCACATTGCCGCGGCTGGGGGTATTGGAGCAGCTATTACCTGTATTCGTGAGCAGATTCCTTATCCCTTGACAATAGAGGTAGAAACGGAAACTTTAAAACAAGTGGAGGAGGCTTTACAGCACAAGGCTGACATTATTATGTTGGATAATATGCCCAGGGAAATGATGCAGGAGGCAGTACTGTTGATTCGCGAGCAGGACAGTGGCATCAAAATTGAGGCTTCAGGAAATGTAACCTTAGAGACTATTCGTGCTGTAGCGGAGACTGGTGTTGACTATATATCTAGTAGTGCGCCGATTACTCAGTCAAAATGGTTAGATGTGAGTATGAAAATTGGTTAATTTTGGATACTTTACCAGCTTTTTTAGGCAGCGATCGCCTAGTTTGATCTTCGTAGATTTAGCATCATCCTATTGCTTGTGGATGCTCATCTAACCAACTATCAATATCGCTCAGTACTTGTTGGGGAATTTCCCACGGAAACAAATGGGCAGTATTGGGGTAACAATGCCACTGGGTATTTTTGAGATGACGTGCCGTTTCTAAACTCGATTCAGCTGTAATGTGACGGTCTTGTTCTCCAGCAAGCACCAAACTAGGGCAGTTAATTTGCGGTAAATCGGCCAGTCGATTGTAACCCGCCCTGAGGGCAGTATCAAGAGCGCGAGTTGCCGCAGGCGAGGTTTGTAAATAAGCCTGTGCTGCTTCTTGAGCTATATAGTTATATGCAGTGGGCGTATGTTGTTGGATCAGATAACGAAAGAGCGATCGCTTGCCAAAAGTATCTATATTCCACTGCCAACTTGGTTGGATATAATTTAAAATTCCGGCAACGCCAGTATAAAGATTATCTTGCCAAGTAACGGCAGGATGATTTCCCCTAGGTCTGGCTGCTGTGGCCACCAAAATCAAACCAGTGACTCGCTGTGGTAGTCGCAATGCCATTTCCATTGCCAAAATACCACCCAGTGACCATCCTAATATGAGACATTTTTCAATTTTAAAGCGGTCTAGTAGTGTTTCTAAATCACTCAAATGGTCAGACATGGCAAAATTGCCATTAAAACGGCTTTTGCCATACCCACGCAAATCAGGAGCAAAAGTTTGGTAGCGTTTTGATAAGTGGTTAGTAAATACTGAAAGATTACGTCCAGAACCAGGATGACCGTGTAAACCCAAAATGGGAAATCCTTGACCTTGAATGTAAACGTTGAGGTTTGCAGGTTTCGTAGAACTCTCAGACATATTTGTGGAGGGAGGGAATAAAAACTGCTAAGTCAATCGACCTTCTATATATTCGCCAGCGTAGGTAATCACGCACATCTGCCTGTACGTTGCATGAATCCCAAAAGCAACACCAGTGACTTTAAAAGCAGAGTTAAATATATTGTGACGATGACCGCGTGATGGTACTCCGTCATCAATAATTAACTGCATAATAATATCTTGGGCTGTGCTAGAACCATAGCTAATGTTCTCGCCTGCGGTAATTTGCCATTTCCCGTAACGATTGAGGCGAGTGAAGGGATCACTGCCATCGCTACCATTATGACCTGTAATGCCCTTTGCACCTTGGTCTTTGACGTGATCTCTAGCACCTAAAGACATACCATGAGATACATTTAATGCTCCCACGTGAGGGACTGACTTGAGAAAGGCGATCGCCTCATCAACTGCTGTCACGCCTTCTTGTGTTTGCAAATAAACATAATCGGATATTCTGACTTGTTGGCCTTGGAATTGCTGTTTCCAATGTTCCAGGATTGGTAGGTATGCCACAGGACTCATTCGTACTATGTTCATTTCCAATATCACTTGTTTTTCCAACGGCGAGAGGATATTCATCTGTGGTAAATTTTCAGTACCCGTTTGAGAAAACGTTGGTAATAATTTCCCAAAATTCATCGATAACCTCACAAGTTGGTAGCAAACAGCCAATATATATAGACTCCACAGGAGGGATAACAGTTTTCAGAAGTATGGTGACTGATGATTGTGTTCTCAAGGTAATCATGGACAATTCAGTGCGATCACTATGAAGTGCGATCGCAATCAGCTACAAACTAAAAAAAATAAAAATATCATATTTGATCCATAACAGTAAAATTACCAACTTTAAATCATTCTCGTGCGAGAAAAAATAAATATCCGTCGTGGGCTTTTTAACTTAAATTCTGTAAAATCGAAGTCTAAATTACAAAATCCAAAATTGTGTGATGCATTGGCTCAAATTACTCCCGATATTGCTAAGTTTTGCCCTCATCAGCTGCTCTATGCAGACAACAGCTAAATCTCTCACCAACAATCCCAACTCCCAAGCTCAAACGCCAGCAAATGCTGGTCAAATATTACCTATTTCTGCGGTAGCAACTGTGACTAATGGGACAAAAATTCAACTAGAAGTGGCACGTACACCAGAAGAGCAGGCAAAAGGCTTGATGTATCGACCAGCGTTACCTGATAATCGCGGGATGCTATTTAAGTTTCCGACTGCACAACCAGTGAGCTTTTGGATGAAAAATGTCCCGGTGTCTTTGGATATGGTTTTTTTGCAAAACGGGGTTGTCAAGTACATTCAGGCTGTTGCGCCTCCTTGTAAAAGTGAACCTTGCCCCACTTATGGGCCGAATGTACCCATTGACATGGTGATGGAATTGCGTTCTGGACGAGCTGCCGAATTAAATTTACAAGATGGGGATCGTGTCAAAATTGAATTTTTAAACGCGGGAAATATACGTAAATAAATAAGCGTTACCTTTTTTTTGTGAGCTTCGGCAAATCCTGAATTAATGAGGTTTTTGTAAAAAAACTATCAAGTATGTATAAAAAAGGAAATTGTGCAGCTACTATTTATGATGATGCCAAGCATAGTAAAATCTGCTGTTTCAAGGTACAATCACATCTCGGCACATTAGTTCTCAAAAATATTCCTTTTGGCGTAAGTGTAAACGGACGCTCATAGGGGACTATTAGCTATGGCATCTTTGTTACCAAATGTGTAATTAAATAAAAACCATAGTCAAGAACATGAAACAAATTTGCCCTGAGTAGTTTGTATCTGAAGATGGGAGCAAACCTGGAGTGTTTCCAAGTTAAAATTTCTCAGCTTTATCGATGAAAACGGTCTGTTTGAGAAATTTTCGCCAAATTTGTGAGCGTGTTTATCCGGTAATTACCAGTTACCCATGAAATATTAGCTGCGGACTACTGAAAAATGCTAAACCATACGACAATACATTTATTGCCAGGAGGTGAGTTACAAATGTCACCAACAACTTATTCTCGATTGATTCATTTTTTACAGGAAGATTTGTCAATTTCTTCGGCTTCACTTGCTGTGGCCCTACGGCATCGAGAGCAAGATCCAGGGCCATTACCAATGATTCTTTGGCAATATGGCTTAATTACTTTAGAACAATTGGAAAAAATTTATGATTGGCTGGAAACGGCATAAATATTTTTGGACATACAGCCTTTAGTACGCTATGGCTAAAGACAAATACTTTGATTACAGGACACAAGAAAAAGTTACTAGATCAGCTTTTGAACAGTCCAGTTGTGATAGTTGTTCCCATTTGTAGAAGTAATAAGTACTCGTGCAGGAGACTTGAGATATGTCACGTCCACTCTGCCTTGCATTAAGGCTGGTAAATCAGAGAATTGACTGTTCTGTTTCTACTCATTTAAAGACAAATCAAGAGAGCGAGTTAATTATGTAACTCGCTCTTTTAATTTAGATAGCCATTGCTTGGCAGATTCGGTTAGCTGAACTAATCCTTTTTATAAGTACTCATGACTGATTAAAAACTTTAGCTGCTGCTGCTACACCAGCACCTGGAGCAAAGTTGTCATGACCAAGTTCGCCCAGAATAACTTCTAAGGATGCTATACAGCTTAGAATATCGCGATCGCTCACAAAGCCCAAGTGACCAATGCGGAAAATTTTGTTTTTCAAATGGTCTTGTCCACCTGCTAAGGCAATATCAAAACGCTTGTTCATCAACGAGCGAATTTTATCGGCTTCAATACCTTGGGGAGCTACAGCCGTAATTGCTGGACTGGCATAATCATCTGAGCCAAATAGTGGTAAATTCAAACCTTTAATAGCGGCGCGGGTAGCATTTTTGTGTCGTTGGTGTCTGGAAAATATCGACTCTAAGCCTTCATTTTTCATCATCCGGAGTGTGGTGTGTAAAGACACAATCAAGTTCACGGGTGGAGTAAACGGAGTAGTGTTTTTGGCTGTAGATTTGCGATATTTACCTAAATCTAGATAATATTTGGGTAATTTAGCAGTTTTGTAAGCTTCCCAAGCTTTGGGGCTGACACAGACAAATCCTAGTCCGGGGGGAATCATGTAGCCTTTTTGGGAACCAGAGGCGACTACATCTAAACCCCAATCATCTATGGGCAAATTAAATGCACCCAAACTCGTCACTGCATCCACAATAATCAACGCTTGGCCATGTTCTTTCACAAGGCGGTTGATGGTTTCTAGATCGTTTAACACCCCAGTTGATGTTTCGCTATGGGTAATGATGACGGCTTTGATTTGCTTTTGGGTATCCGCTTGCAGTTTTTCGGCAAATAGTGCTGTATCTAAAGGTTTACCCCATTCAGCAGTAATGGTTTCGACACTCAAACCGTATGCTTGACCAATTTCTACCCAGCGTTCACCGAACTTACCATTAGAACCAACTAAAATGCGATCGCCTGGAGACAGAAAATTAATCATGCCGGCTTCTACTGCACCTGTACCGCTGACATTGAGCATCAGTACATCATTTTGAGTTTGATGCAACCATTTGAGGTTTTCTGTCACCTCCGCCATGATGTTGCTAAACTCACTGGTGCGGTGTCCAATGGGGTGCTTGGCTAATGCCAGTAAAGCGGCTTCTGGCACTGGTGTAGGGCCAGGAATCATGAGCATCAGCTTATCGTCCATGTGTGTGTCCTAAAATTCAATAAAAGTTAAAAGTTCTAGGGGATAGTTAAATTCTGATGGCAAATTTTAGATATTTACCTGCATATACATCCAAGGTAGTGGCGTATTCTCCAAATTCTTAGTAGAAGTACCATTAAAATGCTGGTCAGCTTGACCTTTACAACTTGTAGATACTGCGACTAATCTGAAACTTTGGTTTTAGCAGACGCTTGACACCTAAAGGATGTCTGATTGTAGAGTAGCGACTTTTGTAAGCTAATGGGAACGGGACATTAAGTTTTTCACCCAGTTTGTCTAAGTTCTTTAGTGGAGCTTATTTAGAATCTCACAAATTGGGGTACAGGTACAATGAGTTATAAAATTTTCTCCCGTCCAAGTTATCAGGACGGGGATAGGGGCGAGTTGGGTATAGAGAAATAGGACACCCTGTAATGCTAATAGATGAAGCTGATAGGATTGTTTAGCTGTCTGTGTCAATCGGAGGCACCGACTTGACCTACATGATGATTAATCGACCAACGGTGATCTATTCCTACAGAAGAACACTGGCAATTCTCTTCTAGTTGTTTTTGTTGGACTGCTGCTTTACGTAGAGTAATAATTAGCTGATTTACCTGATGCCGCAAATCAGGATTTTGACTGACGGCTGACATAGTTTGTCTTTCTAAGAGTTGAAGTAAAAGTTCGTAATGGATCGGCGAAGGTAAAGGAATTTGCTCCATGTAGTTAATACAAGATTTCAAATTGGGATGTTGTACGAATCAGAATTTAGTCTCTTGCCAAAATTGTTACACAATAAGTCAGTGTTTGGTTAGAGCTTTGGTGTACCGGGAGATGAAGATTCAGAGAAGAGATTAGCGATCGCCTGTTGGGGATCTGGTTGTTTCACTAAAGATTCTCCGATCAGTACAGCACTGACTCCTGCTTGTTTTACTAAGTGCAAATCATCTGGAGTATGTAATCCTGATTCACTCACCACTAAAATATTGCGTTCCTGTAATTGACTACCTCGCGCTGCTAGTAAATCACAGGTGGTTTGGAGATCAACCGAGAAGTCTTCTAAATTACGATTATTTATTCCTACCAAAAATTCACCCTCTAAAGTTAGTACACGGTCAAGTTCTGCCAAACTATGGACTTCAATTAAAGCTGTCATTTTCAGGGCATTCACAATTTTGAGGAAATATTGTAAATCTTGATTACTCAGAATTGCTGCAATTAACAAAATGGCATCTGCACCCTGAATCCGAGCTAAGTACATTTGGTAAGGGTAGATAATAAAATCCTTACACAGTAAAGGTAAATTTACGGCAGTACGAACCTTAGCTAAGTTATCAAAACCACCTTGAAAAAACTTGACATCTGTCAAAACAGAAAGGCAACTAGCACCACCTTGTTGATAAGATAAAGCGATCGCTACTGGGTCAAAATCTTCTCGTAACACTCCCTTACTAGGGGAAGCTTTTTTGACTTCAGCAATCAATGCTGGATTAGTCTTACCTTGCCTTAAGGCTGCAATAAAATCACGAGTAGGCGGTGCTGTCATTGCCTGTTTTTGCAATTCCCTCAAAGGCCGCCTTTCCCGCATTTGCTCAACTTCTATTTCCTTATGCCAAACGATTTCTTCCAAGATGTTATTGGGTTCTGAATCTGGCAAAGCAGATTGGTAGCGTAAGAAGGAGACATTAATAGTTGTGGTTGTGGAACGGCGGCGGATTTGCATGGTGGAGGCTAAAGGTTAGAGGCTAGGGGTTAGGGGCTAGAGGCTAAGAAGTTTTTCACCCTTGCACCTCTACTCCCTACGCTTTAAACAACAGCTCGTTTATAAGCTTCATCCAGCACTTCGGAAAGTGTCGGATGGGCGTGTACTAAATGAGCGAGGTTTTGTACAGTTTGACGGTTGGCGATGGCAGCTGATGCTTCATGAATTAAGTCTGCGGCGTGCATTCCGAAGATATGGACACCCAAGACTTCACCAGTATCTTGGCGATAAATTACTTTTGCTATGCCGTCGGCTTCGTTTTCCGCTAGGGCTTTGGAATTACCTTTGAAGTAACTGCGGCTGGTGGCTATTGCAAATCCTTCTGTTTGTCCCAATTCTTTGGCAGCTGTTTCTGTTAAACCTACATAGCTGACTTCTGGGTGGGTAAATGCGGCTGCGGGGATACTGCGATAGTCAACAACGCGCGTTCGCCCGACGATATTTTCTACGGCGATAATACCTTGAGCAGAAGCGGCGTGTGCCAGCATCATTTTGCCGTTGGCATCACCAATTGCCCACACATGAGGTACTGGTTCTCCGGCTGAAAGTACTGCCATGCCATCGTCCACTGGAATAAAGTTCCGTCGGTCTAGTTCTACACCTATAGATTCTAAACCTAGGTTTTTTGTGGCTGGGATGCGTCCTGTGGCAACTAAACAAGCATCCACTTCAATGACATCTAGATCTTCTTTGGTTTTGAAATCTGCTAATTCAATTACCACTGGTGAACCAGGAATAACTTTTTTAGCGTATATGCCTACTTTAGTTTCGATGTCGCGGGGTGTAATTAGTACTCTTTCTGCTAATTTAGCGATATCGCGGTCAAATCCTGGCATTAATTGGTCTAGGGCTTCAATCATAGTGATTTCACAGCCCAAAGCCGAGTAAACATCGGAAAATTCTAAGCCGATGTAACCACTGCCAATAATTGCTACCCATTCTGGCAGAGATTCTAATTTCACTCCTTGGTCGCTGGTAAAGACGGTTTTGCCGTCTACTTCAATGCCTGGAGGGATAAAGGGTACTGAACCTGGGGAAAGGATAATGTCTTTGGCTGTGATGGTTTTTTCACCGCCATCACCTGTGACAGTAATTTTCTGCGTTCCTGCAATTTTGCCCCAACCCCTGATAATATCGACTCCCAAACGTTTGAGGCTATTGGTTAAGTCGCCTTGAATTTTCGAGACTAGATTACCGGCGTGATCGGCGATCGCTTGCCGATCAAACTCCACATTACCGACTTGAATTCCCAAGGACTTGAGGTGGTGGGCATTACGTAACTCCCGCACACGTCCTGATGCTGCTAGCAGCGCTTTAGATGGAATGCAGCCCCGATTAACACAGGTTCCCCCCATATCGGCTGCTTCGATAATCGCTGTTTTTAGACCGCAGCTGACGGCGTGTAGGGCTGCTCCATGTCCGCCTACTCCCGCGCCTATAATGACTAAATCGTAATCAAATCCATGACTCACGTTAGTTTCCCCGTGTGCTTCGCCTATTTATTCTCAACTTGACAGACAATCTAGGCAACCCCTTGATAGTGCGGGTATTGCTAGACCAAAATTAAATATTATGCTTTACGCTCGCAGGCGAAGTTGTTTATTTTTTACTATTCTAATAAAAAATATGTACCAAATTTTATCTTATACCTAAATTTTGTCAATTACTCTTGAATGCATCAAGGGTATTTTCATAACAATTTGTCAATGGTTATATTCTTAATGTGGAATGTAAAGTTTTCACCTTGATCGTCGAGTCATTTCAAATAATTGTTGAGCATTTTGACCTAAAAAAGCATCAAAAAGTGCTGGTTTTCCTAGTTCAGTTTCTACTATATAGCGCTGGGCAATTTCATAATAGGCATAAGTCCAAGGAATTTGGATTTCTTTACCATTGCTATCATCGAGGACAGTTACCATTTCTGTGACTGCTTGAGTAGCTGTTTGACGCAATCCACAGGTAATATCTCCTTCTATTTCTGCTTTCATGGGTACGCCCAAATTAGCTAAACCACGGGCAGTAGTATCTATATCTGGGTATGTTGGTGTGTTTTGACGATTCACATAGCCTGTAAAGTGGTTAACAGCATAACCATGTAACAGCACCCAAGCACCATACTGACTCACCTGATTCACCGCTTCCACAACTAAACGTCGGGGAGGTTGCCAAGGGCGGGTAAAGATTTGTTCGAGTTGTGGAGCCAGACTTGGATCGTTTTTTTCACATTGTTTAATTAGTGTGAGGGGAGAAGTGAGTTCATGGGGAATAGAAGTAACTGTTTGATAAATTAGTTGGGCAATATTACCAGGCAACTCATCTACAATTAATTCACTAATAAAAAGTTTAGGCAAGTCCAATTCTGCTTGCTGATGTCGATAATAACGCGCATAAAGATGAGTAGCCGCGAAAGTATATTCTCCAGCTACCACGTAACCCAATGCTTCAGCTATTTGTCCTAAGTATTCAATACCTAAATTAATGTGTCCCTGTGGACTATCGACTAATAAACGCAAAGAGCGAAAGGCAATATGGTCGTTAGCGACAGTTCCCCCCGCATTCGTAATCATTTGTTCATAGGTGCGAGCATAGTTGACTCTGGCACTGTATTCTTGCCAAAGTAATGAGTAGAGATGAATAGCAATTTCGGTATTCATAATGAGTAGGGATTAATATAGTTTCAAATATTAAGTTTTTGTTTTCCCTATTTTGATAACATTTTCAAAAAGCTATTGCAAATAATACTTTGCCCTACATCTCTACTAGCAAAAGATAGGGTTTAAGTTTTTTTTACTTAGATCAACCAAAGATTAAAGGCAGGATTTAATGTAATAACCCAATCATGTGCAGCAACCCTTGACCGGTAACTAATTCGATGATTAAAGCAATAAAGCCTAACATAGCAATCCGACCGTTCCAAACTTCAGCACTAGTCGTCATACCCCATTCCCAGTTTTCTTGGGGGTACATCTTGACCATTTTTTTGATTTGGGCAGCTTGGGAAAGCTGGAAATTGGGTTTTTTCAGCGCATCCAGCACCAAATTTGCTAATGCTTGAATAAATATCGGATGGGTGTTGGGAGCAGATGCGCGACGAAAGTTATGAATTCCGGATTCTTCTGCTATTTCCCGATATTCTATATCGATTTCTTGTAGTGTCTCAATATGTTCTGAAACAAAACTGATAGGTACAACTACTAAATCTTTTACACCTTTTGCACCTAGTTCTTTGAGTGCATCTTCAGTGTACGGTTGGAGCCATTCTACAGGGCCCACACGACTTTGGTAAGCCAAAGTATGCTCATTGGGTCGATTGAGGGTCTGCATAATTAAAGCAGTACATTCTTCAATTTCCTGCTGATAAGGGTCGCCTGCTTCTTCGACATAGCTTTTGGGAACACCATGAGCGCTGAAGAAAATGTGCGCCTCATTGGGATTGGGACATTGATCGAGTTCTTGAGCGATTAGTTCTGCCATTGCCTGGAGATAACCTGGTTCTTTGTACCAAGATGGAATGACAGTATAATCAATGGGCTGAAGTTCAGGATTTTCTTGCCAAAGTTTTTCTAACAGTCGAAAGCTAGAACCACTAGTACTAATGGAAAATTGGGGGTACAGTGGCAGAATTACTAGGTGTTCGATATTATCTTGAGTAATTTGAGCGATCGCTTCTTCTGTATAGGGATGCCAATAACGCATTCCCACATAGATATTAGCTTCTTGTCCTAAATTACTTAATTGTTCTTTGAGGGCTTCTCCTTGAGCTTCTGTGATTCGCCGTAGTGGCGAACCGCCACCGATTTGCTTATAGTTTTTTTGAGAGGTTTTAACTCTCCGTGAGGCAATAAACCAGGCTAAGGGTTTTTGCAACCAGCGAAATGGTAGGCGAATAATTTCCGGATCGGAAAATAGGTTATACAAAAACGGCCCGACATCGTCTAGCTTATCGGGTCCACCGAGATTGAGTAATAAGACGCCTACACGACTCATAGCAGTTACTTTCCCCCAATCTTTTCAGGTTTTTTACTAATGTTAACAATATATCTTTATTAAATATAAAGCTTATATAGTCAGGAAAGATGAAATGGCAACAATTTTCAGGACTTAAAGTTACCGATATCAGTCCCTGGATCATGCGATCGCGCAATTAACAGCCTTAACTGTAAATTGTGAAGTCCATTTACGACCTCTAACTTTACAAAACTTAATCATTAATTCTCAGGATCAGGTCTAAGACTTATTTTGGATGCCAAATCGATCACCATTTTTGTGCAGATGCAGGCGATCTTAAATGCACAATTTCTATATTAGGTATATTTAGTTTCTGAAAATAACAAAGGATAAATAGCGAGACATTGATAAATTTGCCTCGCCAACGTTGTTTTACTAGCACCACTTGCTCCTACTACACATATTCGCCGCATTGATTTCCTCTCTGCACTCTCCGTATTTCTGTGGTATGCGGATATCCTGAGGGGCTTCTAACTAAAAAAATATCCCATAGGTGGGGTAGGCAGGGGATCAAGGAGCAGGGGGAAGACAACAAATATTATTTGCGTAACGCCTATAATCTATTCTTTGGAAGTCCCTCAAGTAGTGTATTCGGCGTTAATCTTCACATAGTCATAACTCAAGTCACAACCCCAGGCTTTACCAAAACCATGACCATTGCCAACATTAACGGCAATAATCACTGGATTATCAATTCGTTGAGCCTGAATAATACTTCTATCAACAGACAAATCATTACTATGATTAGTGGCCACAAAATCTTGAGGTAAAGAAGATTCAGCCGCAATTTTTTTCAAATATGCACTCGCCGCTGCCCGATCAAAGGGTAAAGGTTGACCATTCTCTAACAGTAAAAAATCTCCTAACTTAATTTGCAGGTTATCTTGCTCAAAAAGTACACCTGCGCGTCCAGCAGCTGCCGCAATTCTTCCCCAGTTAGGGTCACGTCCAAAAATTGCAGACTTCACTAAAGATGAACCTGCAATGGTTTTAGCGATTTGACGAGCGGAAACTTCATCCTGAGTTCCAGTTACTTGCACTTCAATTAAGCAGGTTGCACCTTCGCCATCACGAGCGATCGCCTTGGCTAAATGCTGACACACTGCTGTTAACATGGCTTCTAATTTCTCGGCTTCTGCCCCCATTTCCGTAATTGCCGGGGTGCGAGATTGACCATTAGCCAGGGCGATTAAACTATCATTGGTGCTGGTATCACCATCAACGGTAATGGAATTGAAACTTTTATCAGCGGCTCTACTTAACATCTGTTGCCACAGGTGAGATGAAACTGCGGCATCACAAGTCACAAATGCCAGCATAGTCGCCATGTTGGGATGAATCATCCCTGAACCTTTGGCAATACCACCAATGCGGACTGGGCGTTGGCGCAGCCCGCCGGAGGCATCGCCTATGGTTGTCTCTAAAGCAATAGATTTTGTCACCAAGTCTGTGGTGATAATTGCCCCAGCCGCCGCATCTGAACCTGTTTCCGAAAGGGCTGCTACTAGTTTGGGAATGCCACTACGTAAAGCATCCATTTTGATCCGTTGACCAATCACGCCCGTAGACGCTAACAAAATAGATTCAGGGGAAATACTCAACTCCTGCGCTAATAATTCGGCACTTTCTTGAGCATCACGAACACCTTGAATACCTGTGGAGGCGTTGGCTTGTCCGGCATTACAGAGAATCGCACGAGCGCTATGTTTAGCTTGCAAGCGTTGACGACAATAATCTACACAGGCGGCTTTAACTTGGCTAGTGGTAAATACACCAGCTGCGATGGCCTCTGCTTCTGACCAAATTAATGCTAAATCGGGTAATCCTGAAGGTTTGAGTCCTGCTGTAATTCCCGCTGCCCGATATCCTCTAGGAGCTGTCACTCCACCTGTGATTTCTTGCCAGTCTGCCATTTTTATTTTCCCCACAACTTTGAGCTGCTTGACTGGCGATTATACCAAGTCTTTACTCATTAATTAGTGGTTAGTTTTTAGTTATTCATAACTACTGACTGGACAGTAAAAATACTGTGCATGAAATAAGGAGAGCCACATGGGCAGCTCTCCAGATCATCAGGGTGCATCTACTTAGCACAGTATAGCATTTTTGCCATGAGGAGTAATACCCATTATTTATTTTTTTGTATAAATATTGTTAAGAAATTTCCCGGTCATTACTTAAGTGAAAATTCTTAGATGCGGCTTGGTAGAAAGATTGTATGGTTAGCCCATGACTGGGATACTCAACCACAGCTAACTTACATCCTACCCAGAAGCGATCGCCATCGGGAGTGGTGAAGATTTGCTGACGGAGGGTAGTTAAAATATTACTCAGGCGATTGATCGTTCACTTCCACTTTTGTCAACCCAGATATACCCACTACAAATTCCCCACGACCCCAGGCTCTGAGCATCTTTCGCTGTCATCAGTAACATAGGAGTGGTACAGCCGCTAGAACGCAATCGCTCACAAAAGGTAAAAGGTAATCCCATCTATGTTTTGGCAGTCCCACATCTGTGATCATCAAGCCGTATTCTGTAGCTTGAGTATACTCCCAACCCATTTGTCCATCTTGAACCATATCAACAACATAATGTTGCTTGGTAAGAGACTTTAACAATACACTCGCTAAAACTTCTTCATCCTCAACTAGCAAAATTTTCATTCGACCTATCCAACTACAAACTGCAATATAAAATCCGACTAAATTTTTGCAGTAAATCTTTACTATTCACAAAACATCTGCTGAAATAAATTTCACACTACACCATATCAATTGTTCACACATTCTTTAACAAGTCCTACAAGTAAGATTCATTTGTATTCATAAAAGATTATATTAAAACCCAAGTTTACAGTAAAAATAAGTACATAGAGATATAGATAGCATTTTAACTAATGCTATCATAATAGTCTATCAATTAAGTACTGGATTTTTAAGTATGACTTTAGTTATAGAATCTACTCTAAAACCCTTAAAAGACTACGCTTATGAGGGGATTGAAAAACATCTACATAAAACTTTAAAATGGGAGAAACCAGTCAAGAAAGATGAAGATACGGAAGCGTTACACCAAATGCGAGTCGGGATGCGACGCTTACGTACAGCAATTAGCAGGTTCGATATTGCACTAAATTTGCCGAAGCCAGCTAGCGATCAAAAAATTGGTAAAATTGCTCGTTGTCTTGGTAAACTAAGAGACTTAGATGTCCTAAAAGAAACGCTAGAAACTAATTATCAGCCACATTTACCGCCCAAAGAACAGGAAGCCTTAAAAACAGCTTTCGATGCTTTAGCGAAACAGCGAAAAGTTGCCTTTTCTAAAGTGCAGACAGTATTAAAAGATGAAGATTATAAATCTCTTAAAGATGCGTTGTCAGCATGGCTAGAAGAACCTAATTACCGACCATTAGCATCTCTACCTATTCAACAAGTTCTCCCAGATTTACTATTACCTGAAGTGAGTAAATTTTTACTCCATCCAGGCTGGTTAGTGGGAACAAAAGTAGGAGATGCAGAAGTAAAAATTTGTACAACTTGGCAAAAAAAACGCATAGAAAAAGAGTTGATCAATAAAGGCGAAAGTCTGCATGATTTGCGTAAACAAGCCAAACGTGTACGCTACCAAATGGAGTTATTTACTGAATTATATGGCGAATCTTATAAAGCCTATATTGAAGAGGTAAAAAGTATCCAAGAAATATTGGGAAATATGCAAGATAGTGTGGTTATGGATGAGTGGCTGATGGATGTATTTAAGTCAGATTTCCACACAGATTTGCCGACCTTAACTAATTTGTTAAAAGAAAATCGTTACGAATATTGGAAGCAGTGGCAACCTTTGCAAGAGCGATATTTAAAATCGGAAAACAGGCATAATTTTCATTTAACAATACTGCATCCTATGCAAGAAAGCTCTTTATCAAGCGATGAGCCTAACGATGAACAGAAAAACTAAAAGACCCTTCAAGCACGAGGCATGAGGGGACTGGGTTCTAGTCTGTATCTATCTGTCTAGAAAAGTTTCTATGGCGGAAAACCCGCCTACAGAAATTTTCGCTGCCAGTGCAGTCTTGAAATTTTACTCAATGAGCAACTGGCGTGCAATTTTTAAATAAAGTTGACTAGTAAAACTAGCCAATTAATCTTTGCCAACTCGCTGGGCCGACAATTCCATCAGCAAGTAAACCATTTTGCCTTTGATATGCTCTAATAGCTGCTTCTGTCATAGGCCCGTATACACCATCAACAGTAGCACCTACACGGTATTGTATGTATCTCACAACTGGGCCTCCAGCATGGTTGGGTCTAACTATGCGTTTAGCTAAAATTAGATTAATGGCATTCCATGTGTTTGTATCTGCAACCCCAGTGGGTGAAATCCCGGCAATATTTTGAAAATTGACAATTGCAGAGTTAGTTGCTGGCCCCATAATGTTATCTGCGACTAAAGCCCTACCATTTCTATCAGTTATTTTTAATTGGGTTAAGACTTTTTGTAGTCTGAGGACTGAGGTGTCTGTATTCATCTCTTCATCAGGCACTGCATTCACAGGAGTGCTAGGCACTTGACCCGTTAAACCCCTGACAATGGCATTAGCGGTTGCCTCTGGTTCAAAAATATTCATATCTCTTGGTGAATCGAGGAAGCAGCATTCCACAAGAATTGCAGGCATATTAGTATTTCTGAGGACGTATAAGTGGGAACCACTCTTAACCCCACGATTAAAAAATCCCAATCTGACAATTTCATTTAAAACGGGTTGAGCAATTCTTCTGCCATTATCACTAGCGGAAAATACTTCCGTACCATTAGCTTGTCCATTAAAAGCATTAAAGTGTATTGAAACAAAAACCTCTACTCTGTTGGTGTTTGCCGTATTCACTCTTTGCAACAGTGAATTTGTTACAGAAGTAGATCTTGCGGGTTGGCAAGGGATGACTTCATGTCCTAAAGCTCTGAGCTTAGAGATAACCCTATTGCCGACGTCTAAAGTTAAACGATCTTCAATTTTTATCCCTACAGCGCCAGTGTCTGGGGGAGAATTATGTCCAATATCAATTCCATATTTCATCTGCTGATCCTCTACTTATTTTTTTCCAACCCTTTACTGTTATTCAGGTTATATATAGTAAATTTAGTTTCTTACTGTTAACGCAACCTGATAAACATATTGTCTGTGATAAAATATAATCTATAGAATTGATTTTGTACCAAAAAACTTAATTTACATATATTTTTTAATATTACTATAGCACTTTCAAAAAGCTCTATTTTAGAGATATATCACCTCTAATCCTTTAGGATAACTGATATTTGTCTAAAGTAAATAGATATTCCATATTTTCTGAATATCGGGAAAAGAGTTTTTCTAACATCATTTAAATAATAACGCCTCATGAAAGCAGATAACAATAATAAATTTACCTAATTCTAGACCCATAATAAATTTGCATGACCCAGAAGTATTCAATAATTGCCAATCGAAAATCCCAAATGGTATGACTTTGTACCTTTAAAAGAATAAACTTAAAACCTAAATTTGAGGATTAAGACGTCATATATATAGTAGTCAGCTTTGATTTTTGATAGCTTGCTTGGGGTAAGCAGGCCATAAGCAAGGCTATTGGAGTTGTACTGAGTTTGTAAGCACATGGCGCAGGCTATGCCAACAACAATCAAATGGGATTCTTATATGTGCATTACATCTTAACTGTTGGGATAGTCCAATCCATGCTTTGTTTCCCTATCCAAAGCATCAAGCATTCTCTCTCGCCAACAATTGGGGCTAAAGCGCCACTTTTGCTCATATCCCACTAAATTGTACAGTCTCATTTGTGTCACTTTCATGACTGATTTCCTTTTGAGGTCAACATTGAAGGTTTCAGCTACCGCAGCTGATGCGAAACAACTGCGGAATACGACGTTATCTATGTTAATCGATTACATAATGTATACTGGTTGCCATCAAGCATTGATGTTTGAAATCTCACTCAAATGAAATATATAGCTTTGGCATTGCTCTGGATGCTCTCTAACGCAGTAGCACTACCAGCAACTGCATCTGTGTGCCGTAATTATCATGGTCAACAGATTTGTATTCTCAGTATCAATCGCAGTGCTAAAAATTATTGGGAATACAAGGCAGTGGTCAGTGTAAATAAAGTAAAAATACCGATGGCAGTTTACAACTGTCGTGAGCAGGTGAGGATTCAACAAGACGGCAATATTGTAGAATTTGCCCAAAATGGCCCTGGGAAGCTGATATGCAGTTTTTTCCAGAAGTTGTAAGTTAATCTAGAGCATCAAGAATTTTATTGAAACTATAAACAGAATTGTCTGGAACTGATGGAAATAGTTGTGGCATCGGTTCTAGACAGGCACTAATGTTCTGCTTAATTTCCCACTCATTGGCGGTTATGTGTAAGTCAAAATCCAGCCGCTGTAATGCTTGTGATTGCGCCTCAAAACTACTGTTTGCCATTGACGTGCCCTTGCCAATAGTGTTTCATGAATTATTGTCTCCTCTAAATCCCCGGCCGACTGGGAAAAGATAACTAGCTTGAAAAATTTTTTCTAGTTTTCCGGAATGGACTTAACTCAGGTGGTATTACTTAACAGTACAGCGCTTTATACAGAACTTCTATAACTACACTTTCGGGGAATATATCCCCACTGCATTTATCAAAAGCCCGGCCATAACGGTCGGGCTTTTGACTGCCATAGCTTTCTTTGGGGGGAAACACTATACCCCTAGTTTTCAGTAAATTAGCAATAAACTATCTAAGAGGCAGTTATGACTTCTGTGAGACCGTCAGTTGAAGATTTAGTGCTAGTTACTGGTGCTACTGGTGGCGTGGGACAACTTGTGGTGGGAAAGTTACTGGAAAAAAACTTGCCCGTTCGGGTGCTGACACGCAATGCGGTAAAAGCGCAAAAGATGTTTAATCACAAAGTGGAAATTGCTGTTGGTGATATCCGCGATGCCAATACACTGTCCGCAGCTATGCAAGATATTACGTACATCATTTGTTGTACTGGAACTACTGCCTTTCCTTCTGCGAGATGGGAGTTTGACCCAGAACCTAACTTGATGGAATGGGGAAAAATTTTTTTAGACTCTGAGTATAGAAATGCCAAAGCCAAGAATAGCCCAGCAAAAGTAGATGCTGAAGGTGTCAGTAACTTAGTAGCCGCGGCACCTCCCCATGTGAAGCGGTTTGTTTTTGTGTCTTCCTGTGGAGTTCTCCGCAAAAATCAGCTGCCTTTTAGTGTTCTTAATGGTTTCGGTGTGCTTGATGCCAAACAGAAGGGAGAGGAAACCATCATTGATGCGGGATTGCCCTATACAATTATTCGTCCGGGACGTTTAATTGATGGCCCCTATACTTCTTACGATCTCAATACCTTACTACAGGCAACCAGCAGAGGTAAGCAGGGTGTAGTCGTGGGTACAGGTGACACGCTATTTAGTGACGCCAGCCGAATTGATGTGGCGGCGGCTTGTGTGGAATCTCTTTTCTACCCATCGACGGTAGGGCAAACTTTTGAGTTGGTCAACAAAGGAGTCAGACCACCTGTGATTGACTGGGAGAAACTTTTCTCTCAACTTGATTAAGCAAGCGATCGCTATTTTAAAAATGCATAATTTAATTTTTATGCTACAATCCTCGGATGGTTTGCAAAGTCCGCCCCAAGTTTTTGGGTTTATTCCCAAATGGGGCGGTGTTTCTTGTTTTCAGCAAATTAGATATTGAAATCCGTAAATAAGGTGATTTTGTTATTGGTTGTATAGTATTTTTGGTGCAAGTTCGTCTAAAAATATCAACCAATGAAACAGATCTTCAATCAAATATTTAGTATAAAGAAATACCTGATTAGCCTAGCTTTACCATTGCTGATGGTAATTCTGGGTTTTTGTGTATTGTCTGCACCTGCGTTAGCTACGGGTGTGTATCAAATACCAGATTTGACAACAAAAGACCCCCAATGGGTTATCGACCAAGGTGAAGTTATCAGCCGCATCAATGAAGGTAAAATTGGTAGCACCTTTGAGGATTTGGCCAAGCAAACAGGTAACGAAGTAAGATTTGTAACTATTCGCCGTCTGGACTATGGAGAAACACCAGAAAGTTTTTCACAAGCACTATTTGAAAAGTGGTTTGCTACATCAGAAGCTCAGTCTCATCAGACTTTGTTAGTACTGGATACAGTGACCAATGGTATTGCTATTGTCGCTGGGGATGAGTCCAAGTCTTTGCTGACTGACTCAATTGCCCAAAGCGTGGCTGATGAAACTATCGGTGTGCCGTTACGGGATGGTAATAAATATAATCAGGCATTTTTAGACGCAAGCGATCGCCTAGCCGCAGTTCTAGCTGGCGAAGCAGATCCAGGCCCACCGGAAGTGGTGGAAACTGTCCAGGTAGAAGGCACATTTACCAAAGCAGAAGAAACTGACCAAGGTAATGCTACTGCTTGGGTGGTAGGACTGTTAATTGCCGCCACCGTTATCCCGATGGCGACCTACTATATTTACCAGATAAATCAACCATCACCTGATGAGCAACAGGAAAAGTCTTCCTGAGGTTAATCTTGGACATACTCAAGCCCTGTTACCAAAGCCACCTCAGCACGCACAAATTCTCGGCCTAAATAGGACGCATGGTCTAACTGGGTGACTGGACAGGGCTGAGTTTCTTCAAAAATCTTGACGCACAGTTCCTTCGCCGTCCTACCGCTAAACACTATTGTGTGAGTGCGTTCAACTTTCCCCTTGGCTGGAATTACTTTCCCGGTTTCCGGATCGACGGCTAAACCTTGATCATCAATGACATTGGTGAAATGCTTGGCATAAATTAAACTAGCACCTCGATCCAAATAGATAATGAAATATCCACCGGGGTCAAGGTCAATATGACGCTGAGAAAGTTTATTATCAATTGCTGCCAAATCTTCAAGTATTAAATCCATAAACCTGTTAAAAATCAAAATTCTCTCTCCAGGGTTTTTACACCCATATCAAGTGTAATTCCTATCTTCCATTTATCGGATTTAAATTGGCAAGCGATTAATATCTTTGTTGCGACCAATAACAACCATTGCCGAACCACGTTCTAGACGCTTGGTAGGGTCAGGATTAATTTGGAATTTACCATCTTGACTGACAGCTAGTAAATTCAAGCCAAAGCGGTTACGAAGTTGCAGTTCCGAGACAGTTCTGCCATGAAATTCATCAGGTACAATCATCTCGACAATACTATTTTCTGGATCGAGGTCAAAACGATCTAAGATAGATGGCTTAGTGAGTGAACGCGCTAAAGCACAGCCCGCTTCATATTCAGGAAAAACAACATGATCTGCCCCTACTCGTTTCAATAGCTTTCTGTGAACTTCACTAGAAGCTTTAGCCACTACATGGGGGACACCGCCTTCTTTGACATTCAAAGTAGTAATGATACTTTCTTGAATGTAGTTACCAATTCCTATAATTACTGTATCAAATTCAAACATTCCCGCTTCTTTAAGAGCCGCTGGTTCAGTTGAATCTAGTTGTAAAGCGTGACCAACTATCTCATCATGTAGTGCTTCTGATACTCGCTTTTCGTCAACATCTGTTGCCAAGACCTGGTAACCTAATTGATGTAGTGTTGAACAAACAGATCTACCAAAGCGACCCAAGCCAATCACCGCAAATTGGTGGTTATCTCTACGCAAACTGCGAAAAAAGCCTATTGATGACAGATTCACATTTGTATTCCTTATTTTGACTCCCTGTATCTAGGGCAAAAAAACGGTAAAACCGAAATTATTAAAGATTTTATTTTTGCCTTCTCATTGATATTTTATCAGTTAGTCATGAGTCGTTAGTTATTAATTTTTCATCCCTTTGATCTATCCCACAAGTAAATTTTCTTCAGGATAATGAACTCTAGTCGGGCGTGGGTCTCCTAGTACAGCAGCCATCAGCAACAAAACACCTACACGTCCTACATACATTGTGACAATTAAGACTAACTTTGCTGGGATGGAAACACTGCTAGTAATACCTGTAGAAAGACCTACAGTAGCAAAGGCTGATACAACTTCAAACAAAATTTGAATAAAATCCAATGCTGGTTCTGTAAGTGCAATTAAAATTGTAGAAAAAAGCACCATAGCTACGGAGCCTACTAGAACACCTACAGCTTTTAAAATTAACGAAATTGCTACTTTGCGCTCGTATAATAAAACTTCTTCTTTTCCTTGAAGTATTGATTTGGTACAACTGGTTAGAACTCTGAGTGTTGTAGTTTTTATACCACCTCCTGTTCCTCCGGGACTGGCACCAATAAACATAAATGCAATTGTAATAAATAAACCAGCTGTAGTCATTTGTCCAATATCAATGGTATTAAAGCCAGCAGTTCTGGTGGTAACTGATTGAAACCAAGCTGCCAGAAATTGGTGATAAAAATTCTGTGTTCCTAAAGTATCAAAATTTTTTGTCTCAATAGCAAAAAAAGCAATTGTGCCCAGAAAAAGAAGTATTAAGGTCGTACTAGATGCTACCTTAAAATCTAAAGAGAACACTAGATTTGTGGTTTTTTGCAGCAGGCGATCGCGCACCCAAAGATAAGTCTCTAAAATTACCTGATAACCAATGCCACCAAAGATTATCAACATGCTAATAGTGAATACAACTAGTAACGATGACTGATATCCAATTAAGCTATCGGGAAACAAACCAAAACCTGCATTATTCCAAGCAGAAATACTATGAAAAATAGCTAACCAAAGACCTCGACTCCATCCATAATCAGGCACAAATACAGGCAAAAGCAAGAAAATACCTGTAATTTCAAAAATCATAGTTGTGGCAATAATTGAACGAATTACTTGAGTACTGCCTTGCATACCAGGTCTGTCTAAAGTTTGTTGAATCGCTACTTTTTGCCGTAGATTAAACTTACGCCCGACTAAGGTAATCAGAAAAGTGGTGGTTGTCATGTAGCCCAAGCCGCCAATTTGGAACAACATGAGAATAAATAATTGACCCCAAAAAGAAAAATCCGTACCAGTATCAACTACAGCTAACCCAGTCACGCAAACTGCGGAGGTAGCCGTGAACAGCGCCACAATCGGATCATTCCAAGTACCGCTACTAGTCGAGAAAGGCATCATCAGTAGGATAGTTCCTACGGTGATGACAGTTAAAAATCCTAAGCAAACTGTGCGAGAAACAGTCATATCAAGTTAAAACGCATATATTCTGCCAGAGATGATCAATGAGTTGACCCACCTGAAACTCAAAACACTCTTATTCAATTAAAAACACACATGGTAGCCTACCAGTAGGTTTATTTAAATTCGGCGTTGTTTTAACACTGCTTTCTTCATGAGTGCAACACTTTACCAGCAAATACAGCAATTTTACGATGCTTCCTCCGGGCTGTGGGAACAAATTTGGGGAGAACACATGCACCACGGTTACTACGGTGCAGATGGTAGCCAAAAAAAAGACCGCCGACAGGCTCAAATTGACTTAATCGAAGAACTGCTCAAATGGGCAGATGTACAAACAGCAGCAAATATACTCGATGTAGGTTGTGGCATTGGTGGTAGTTCTCTTTACTTAGCCAATAAGTTTAATGCTAAAGCAACGGGTATCACTTTGAGTCCAGTACAAGCCACTAGAGCCAAAGAACGCGCCCGGGACATTGGTTTAAGTGGTAGAAGTGATTTTCAAGTAGCAGACGCCCAAGCAATGCCCTTTGCTGACGATTCCTTTGACTTGGTGTGGTCGTTAGAAAGTGGTGAACACATGCCAGACAAAACTAAGTTTCTCCAAGAGTGCTACCGAGTATTGAAACCAGGCGGCACATTAATTATGGTTACTTGGTGTCATCGCCCGACAAATAACGCACCTTTGACAGCAGATGAACAAAAACACTTAGAAGATATTTACCGAGTGTATTGTTTACCATACGTGATTTCGTTACCAGAATATGAAGCGATCGCCCGTCAACTTTCATTAAACAATCTCCGCACAGCCGATTGGTCAACAGCCGTCGCCCCATTTTGGAATATAGTCATTGATTCAGCATTCACCCCCCAAGCCATCTTCGGGTTACTCACCTCCGGTTGGCAAACCATCCAAGGCGCTTTATCTCTCGGATTAATGAGTCGAGGTTACGAGCGGGGGTTAATTCGCTTTGGCTTATTGCGCGGTACTAAATAAAAGAGGTGGGGAGATGGGGGAAATATTTTTGTTCTTGTCCCCTTGTCCCCTTCCTTGTCCTCAATCCCTCATCAAAAATCACTATGAGTCAAATTTCTGAACAAAAATCTCCTAAATTACAGGGCAATTGGCTTTATGCATTTTGGAAGTTTTCCCGCCCTCACACAATTATTGGCACCAGTTTGAGTGTACTGGGTTTGTATTTGATTGCCCTTGCTATTAGTTCCACTAGTTTTGCTATTGAGCAATTACTTTCCGTCTTCGGTGCGTGGATTGCTTGTTTATGTGGCAATGTTTATATTGTGGGGTTAAATCAACTAGAAGACGTTGAAATTGACAAAATTAATAAGCCTCACCTACCTCTAGCATCTGGTGAATTTACCAGGGCTGAAGGGCAATTAATTGTCATGTTTACTGGCATTTCGGCGCTGGTTATAGCGTGGTTCACAGGGCCTTTTATATTGGGAATGGTGGCTTTGAGTTTAGCCATTGGTACAGCTTATTCTTTACCGCCAATTCGCTTAAAACAATTTCCCTTTTGGGCAGCATTATGTATATTTTCAGTGCGGGGAACAATTGTCAACTTAGGGCTATTTTTGCACTTTAATTGGGCATTAGAACAAACCCCATCAATTCCGCCTGCGGTGTGGGTGCTGACAGTATTTATTTTGGTATTTACCTTTGCCATCGCCATCTTTAAAGACATCCCCGATATGGAAGGCGATCGCCTCTACAATATCAGTACTTTCACCATCAAACTCGGCCCGCAAGCTGTATTCAATTTAGCACTTTGGGTATTAACTGTTTGCTACTTAGGAATGGCCATAGTTGGTACACTACGTTTTGCAGAGGTTAACTCAGTATTTTTGGTCATTGCTCATCTAGTAGTGCTGGCTGGGATGTGGATGCGGAGTTTATCAGTAGACTTGCAAGATAAAAGTGCGATCGCTCAGTTTTACCAATTCATTTGGAAACTGTTTTATCTCGAATACATCATGTTCCCCATTGCCTGTTTGTTAGCTTAAAATTATGTTAGAAAATTTGCAAATAGCTGATATTTTTGCCATTGTCGCTGTTATTTTCAGCATCGCCATACTCGGTTATTTTGGTGTAAAAACCTTAATTACATCTAACCGATTTCAAAAAGGGGTAAATCTTTATCAACAAAAAGATTATCAAGGTGCAGAAGCAGCTTTTCGTCAGGTAATTAATATCAATTCAACTAATGATGTAGTGCGCTTATTGCTAGGAGATGTTTTAAAAGAACAAGGCAAAGTAGAAGCAGCCACAGCATTGTTTCAAGAAGTAATTCAACGCAGCCCCAAAAATCCTGATGCTTATTTGCGTTTAGCCAATATTCTCATGCAACAAAATCAGCCAGAAGAGGCAAAAGCCAATTTACAACAAGCCAAAAACTTATTACAAAAACAGCGCCAACCAGAAAGAGCCGCAAAAATCACTCAACTCTTAGAAAAAATCAGCGCTAAATCCAGTTAATATTCGCGCCTTTGCGCCTTTGCGCGAAATAAAAAAATGACCAAACAACAAAGCAAAGTCTACCTAGTAGGCGCTGGGCCTGGAGATGTCACCTACCTCACAATAAAAGCCTACAACCTCCTAGCACAAGCTCAGGTATTAATTTACGATGCTTTAGTAGACGACCAATTATTAAAATGCGTACCACCTAATTGCTTAAAGCTAGATGTCGGTAAACGCGGTGGTAAACCCAGTACACCCCAAACTGAAATTAACAAATTACTAGTAAAGCACAGCCAACAAGGAAAACAAGTCATCCGACTCAAATCAGGCGATCCCTTTATTTTTGGGCGTTGTACTGCCGAAATTGAAGCGTTAAAAGCCGCTAATTGTGAATTTGAAGTAATACCAGGAATTTCCTCAGCCTTGGCTGCACCATTACTAGCAGGAATCCCCCTCACAGATACAGTACTGAGTCGATGTTTCGCAGTGTTAACAGCCCATGAACCAGAGGTGTTAGACTGGGAAGCATTAGCGCGATTAGAGACATTAGTCGTATTGATGGGTGGCAAAAACCTAGCGGAAATTGTACACCAACTACTACGACACGGGCGATCGCGTCTCACACCCATTGCTATTATCCGTTGGGCAGGTACACCACAGCAAGAAATTTGGACAGCCCAACTAGAAAATATTCTCCAACACACAGCTGACTTATCTCTTTCGCCAGCAGTCATCGTCATTGGCGAAGTTGTGGGGCTACGTCATTACTTACAAGCTGAGAAAATATCTTCAGAGGACAAAAATTTTAAACCCCAACTCATGTCTACTAATCACCTTCCCCTCACAGGTAAAACCATTCTCGTCACCCGTGCATCTGGACAATCGAGTGAATTTAGCGATCGCCTCACCGCCTCAGGTGCTACTGTAATTGAAATGCCAACGTTAGAAATTGCCCCGCCTTCCAGTTGGGAAGCATTAGATCAAGCGATCGCCAATCTAGCAGATTTTCACTGGTTAATTCTCACTTCTACTAATGGTGTAGAGTACTTTTTTGAGAGATTAATCACTCAAGGTAAAGATATTCGGGCCTTAGCTCAGGTCAAAATTGCCGTTGTTGGTGAAAAAACAGCCCAAAGTCTGCAAAAACACGCCCTTAAACCTGATTTTATTCCCCCCAACTTTGTTGCTGACTCTTTAGTTACCAACTTCCCCGAATCACTCCAGGGTAAAAAAGTTTTATTTCCCAGAGTAGAAACTGGTGGACGAGAAATTTTAGTCAAAGAATTAACCGCCCAGGGTGCAAATATCATCGAAGTGGCCGCATATCAATCTTGCTGTCCTAGTAGTATTCCAGAGTCAGCAAAACTAGCTCTCCAAAATCGCACTATAGATATCATTACCTTTGCCAGTTCTAAAACCGTACAATTTTTCTCACAACTCACAACAGACATATTTACCAACCCTTCCCAAGTGTGTATTGCGTCTATCGGCCCGCAAACCTCAAAAACCTGCCAAACCGTCTTCGGACGTGTAGACGTAGAAGCCGAAGAATACACTTTAGATGGCTTAACCCAAGCCCTGATAAAATGGGCAAAAAATTCTTAACTCACTTTGTACCTTTGCGCCTTTGCGTCTTTGCGTGAGAAAAAAATCTCCTTCTTAATTCATGACTAAACGCATCATCGGCTTAACCGGAGGTATTGCTACAGGTAAAACCACCGTCGCCAATTACATAGCCAGCACTTACAACATCCCAATTTTAGATGCAGACATTTATGCTAGAGATGCCGTAGCTGTAGGTTCTCCCATTTTAAGTGCGATCGCCCAACGTTATGGTCAAAAAATTTTATCACCAGATGGCAGCCTCAACCGTCAACAACTGGGTGAAATTATCTTTGACAATCAACATGAACGCAGTTGGCTAGAGAATTTAATTCATCCTTACGTAAGCGATCGCTTGATCAACGCAATTGCTGAATCACCCTCTCCCATACTAGTGTTAGTTATCCCTCTACTATTTGAAGCTCAGATGACTCATCTAGTAACAGAAATCTGGGTTGTATATTGTTCTGATTCACAACAACTGCAAAGATTGATACAACGAAATCATCTAAGTGAAAAACAAGCTCAAACTCGCATCAATAGCCAATTATCTCTTGCAGAGAAGGTAGCTAAGGCTGATGTCGTTTTAGATAACTCCTCCACCCCAGAAGCACTACTACAGCAGGTAGATCTAGCCTTCACAAGCAAAATTAGTAGTTAGGATGGGATTTGTCTGGCAAGATAGACAATTGTGATATATTAGACACATAATTTATTTAGAACTTAATTAATATTCCCAAGGGTTATTTCATCCAACTTTTACCCGCAAAGCCTAATAAAGTTCGCTACTTCTCAAAATAGCAATACCTTGAAATATCAGTAACATCATATCTGCTGTATCTAAATCAGACTTTTAGTAATTACACTGTGGGCTTGGCGTTTAATACTACTGTAGATTGTCTGATTAGTCTTCATGAATTTAGTACAACATCTTTGTCTAAATGCAGAATGTCGCATGACCGGAGGTAGTTAATCAGAATATCAAGACCTAACAAGGATCAGGCAAGGTTAGTATCATCGGTAACACAGACCAAATCTGGTAATTCATAAAATCAAAGATTCTGAGTAAAATCTTCAAGAAAATTCATCACGAATTTTGAATTTGCTTTTAAAATTACTGTTAAGTATGTTGAAACATACATTTTAAACATTTATATATTCCCACTTTGATAGTTACAGGGGTATCTAGTATTTCAGACAACTTAGAGAAAGATAAATATACTCAAAACTTTGGAAATTTGTTATTGCCCAAAATCATAATTTACTGAGAAAGTATTATTTTTGTAGACATAAGATGGAAAAATAACCTATGTTTTTTGCCAAAAGAAATTTTAAATTGAATTTTCTTTCTTTGAGTGGGCTATCTTTAGCTAATTTTACGGGATATCTATCTCAAAAGCAGCAAATAACGCACGATTACAGTCAATTAGTTCCAGGAAGAGACTATGTATTTGAATTAATCAATGAAGGAACTGAAGGACAAATGACCGGGGTAGGTAAAGGAATTAAACCCTTGGATTATATTATTTTGCAACACGGATCTGAATCTTACCGATATCAAGTTGAAGCAATTGATTACTACTTAGATCCGCCAGATATGTGGATGGCTTTACTAAAACCCTTACTAAGTAAATCAATTTAATTAAATATATAGTATTGGAGGATGCCACTAAATTTTTGGCTTAAAAATTTACTCACTCTTGAGCTTTTGTAGGTATTGAGAGTTATCAAAATAGCGCTTTCTAAACTAGAGTGCAATACGCTACCAACGTTTACTACGTAGTACATTAGAGACAGCTTCCCTTGGGTATCCCTAATGTGCAGAAAAAAGTAATATTTATTTAATATTAGATAGTTATTAATTCAATACAGATAGTATAAGATACTAAACTAATTTGTCAGCTATTTTACCAATAATTATGTTAAAAAACTTAAAAATAGGGGCTAAATTTAACTTACTTTTGCTATTGGTTTTCATTGTCAGTGTTTTAGTTAGTGGTGCTGCTCTCTCAAATGTACTTCAGCAAAAGGCACAAAATGAAGTAACTTCTCAAGGTTTCATTTTAATGCAAACCATGAATGCAGTCAGAAGTTATACACAAAAACAGGTAAATCCCCTCTTAGCAGCTAGGTTAGAAACTGAAACAACATTTATCTCAGAAACAGTACCAGCTTACTCTGCTTCACAAGTATTTACTAATTTCCGGGCAAACCCAGAGTATCAAAATTTTCTTTACAAAGAAGCAACTCTTAATCCTACTAATCTCCGGGATAAAGCAGATATTTTTGAAACTCAACTTGTAGAGCAATTTCGTAAAGATTCTAACAAAAAACAACTTGTAGGATTTCGCACATTACCTGAAGGACAAGTATTTTACGTTGCCCGTCCACTAAAAGTTCAAGAACAAAGTTGTTTGCGATGCCATTCTACACCAGAACAGGCTCCGAAAAGTCAGTTGATAACTTATGGTTCAACAAATGGTTTTGGTTGGCAACTCAATGAAATTGTGGCTGCACAAATTATTTCTGTTCCTTCTACAGAAATATTTAATAATGCTCACCGGAGTTGGTTGCTAATTATGGGGATTTTAGTTACCATCTTTGCTATCTTAGGTCTATTAATTAATTTTTTAATTAAGAAAACTGTAATTCAACGGATTAAAAGAATAGAAAAAACAGCTCAAAAAGTTAGCACTGGTGATATGAGTGTTGATTTTACTGAAACATCTTCTGATGAAATTGGTGGATTAGCAGCAGCTTTTAATCGGATGAAATTTAGTTTGAAAATAGCTATGGATATGATTAATGAACAAGGAGAATAGTATTTAATTTAAGTCAAACGCTGCTGAAACTGTGATGCTTCTTGAGGGTCACTAATGTGCCTTGCTAACTTTTCTACAAGTTCAGATCGAGATATCTGTGGTGAAGACTTTACAGCTTTTTGCACTAGGACAATAGCTATAGGGCCAATTAAATTAGTCAGTTCTTGTTCGCATTGATGTAAAAAACTATCATTGATGGTTTGCTGGGGAGTGCTTGATACAGAATTTAATGTTAGTTTTTGAGTGCCCGTAGTTTCATTAAGTAATAGTAAGGTTTTTTGCTGAAATTCACTTTGTTGATCTACTGGTACATGACTTTGCAAACTATCTATTAATTCTTCGTAACTAGAAGCTGATGCTGTAGCTTTTCGTAATAAAGTTGTTGCTACTGGCCCAACCAATTTTAACAAGAGGCTTTCTAGGCGGTTATATTGTTCGGTAGTAATCAGAGAGCCGGCTTGATGTTCAATAGCCTGCTGGGGTAATTGTGCAACTTGAGGTAATGGTGGTGTAAAAGTTGATGATATTTGAGTTGACTGATATTGAACCCCTCCCAGTAATTCCTGAAGTGCCTGCATAACATCCGTTGCCGTTTGGTAACGTTCTCTTAAATGGTGCTGTACCATCTTAGATACAATGGATGCGAGTTGATGATTCACATTAGCTTGATGCTGCCAAACAATTTCTCCTGTATGAGGATCTTCTTCTAGTTCTCTAGGAGACAACCCCGTCAGGGCTTGGATACAAATAATACCCAAAGAATAAATATCGCTACAGGGACGGGGTTTACCTCGCCCTTGTTCTATAGACATATATCCTGGTGTACCAATAGCAACAGTATTCTCTGGGTAACCTAAAGTTGTTAGCAGTTGAGTTTGGAATTGCTTGACTGCACCAAAATCAATCAGTACTACTTTGCCATCTTCTTGACGTCTAATAATATTTTCTGGTTTGATATCTCGATGGATAACTTGATAACTGTGAATAAATGCCAGGATACTCAAAACCTGCTGCATCAGTGAAATTACTTGCTCTTCAGTCCAGCGTTGACCAGATAAAAGTTCTGCTTTGAGAGAATGCCCTTGAATCAACTCTTGTACTAAAAAGAACTCTTCATTGTCTTCAAAGTAAGCTAAAAGTCGAGGAATCTGGTCATGGTGTCCCAGTTGTTCTAGGATGGTGGCTTCATTAGCGAATAGCCGTCTGGCAGTTTCGAGAAATTCAGGGTTATGGGTGCCAGTTTTAAGATGTTTGACAACACACTTAGGGCAACCAGGTCGGTGGGTATCATTGGCGATGTAAGTTTGACCAAATCCTCCTCCACCTAAAACCTGAAGGACTTGATAACGCCCATCTAATAATTTTCCTAACATTGTGTATTTTGTTTCCGTCCTTACATTCATCTTGGCACAAGCAGCAGTGTTATTGGCAAAACCAAAATGAGACAGAAAATCGGCTTTTCATAAATTATAGTTGCTCAATATTGCTGGGAACTGGTGAAAACATTGGCCGTCTAGAGTCAAAGTAAAACTCAAGAGTTAGGAGCGATAAATTATGAGTTCTTAATTCAAAATTCTATCAATAATCTGATCTTGCTCCCGTATGCTTACCCTTTTCATTCTGGGGTTACGTGGTTAACAATGGGTTGGATGTGTTGCAAATGATTCATTCAATTTTATGCCTAGAACTCCAAATGAATACGCTGTATACCTTTTACTGGAAAGCGGTCACCGTGAAGAAATACGTTTTCCGACAATTCAAGAATTTCAAAAATGGTATAGTGGCGAACTTGTACCCAAGTCTGCTTCTCATGACTTTATTAGCGTACCGATCAAGAATATTCAAGGGGAGTATATGGTTGTACGCCCCTCTCGGATTGTGGCAATTCGAGTAGAACCACTCTTTAGCTCTAGTGTTGAAAGATTCAACTAAATGATGAGAAAAACCTTTGCTTTGGTTTCCCTGAGTTTGGGAATTGGACTTGTAAACACAATTTGGACGGCTGTGGCTCAGGTTCCTGTACCGTTACCAGTACCGACCAATCCTCAACCCCAGCAGCCAGTCAAACCAAGCACTCCTCCCATACAAGCGTCACCCCCACTCAAACTTTTCCCTCTAGGCACGAATTGTACTCCTGTACACGGTTGCTTGGGTTGGGATGAGCAACTGTGGGGTCGATTAGGTCAACCTGGCGATCGCCAGGCTTTGTTGGCAGCAATTGACAATAGTTTAAGTTACCTGCAAAGAAATAGTGCGATCGCTGCTTATCAAAACTACCCAGTTCCAGGAATTACCCACGATCGCGTGCGGCGGAGTTTAATCCGTTTCCGTCAATTAGTGGTCAACTCTAAATCTCCCGCAGAATTACAATCTGCTGTGCGTCGAGAGTTTGATTTCTATCGGTCTGTTGGTAACGATGGCAAGGGTACTGTTAAGTTTACTGCCTATTACGAACCTATATATAATGCTAGTCGGGTCAGGACTTCTGAATATCGGTATCCTCTTTATCGACTACCAACAGATTTCGATCAATGGGCACAACCCCACCCCAAACGGGTTGATTTGGAAGGGGAAGATGGTTTACTTGGAGATAGAAGCCAGTTGCGCGGTTTAGAGATGCTATGGTTCCGCGATCGCTTCGATGCATATATGGTACATATCCAAGGTTCTGCCCAAATTCAGCTAACAAATGGCACTAGAACCTCTATTGGTTTTGCCGGTGGTACAAATTATCCCTGGACTAGTATTGGGGGACAACTATCCAAAGATGGTAAGTTAGCTGCAAATCAATTAAATATGCCGGGTATAATTAACTTTTTCCAGCGTTACCCACAGGAAATGAGTAATTATCTACCTCGCTGGGAAAGATTTGTCTTCTTCCAAGAAACCGCCGGTAGACCAGCTACTGGGAGTATTAATGTCCCAGTCACCGCAGAACGTTCCATTGCTACAGATAAATCTCTCATGCCGCCTGGCGCACTCGCACTGGTGCATACGTCCTTTCCTTATGCCACCAGCAATGGACAGATGCAGTCTCGTACCGTGAGCCGCTTTGTACTCGATCAGGATACAGGTAGCGCCATCAAAGGCCCAGGAAGAGTTGATTACTTCATGGGATCTGGAAAAGTCGCAGGCGATCGCGCTGGCGTCACAGGTGGTAACGGATCACTATATTATTTACTGCTTAAAAAATAGAGGCTAGGGGAAAGAGGCAGGGTGCAGGGGGGAAATTTCTTCGTTACTCCCCACTCCCTACTCCCTACTCCCTAATAAGGCGGATAATCATCTTCATCAGCATAGATATAAGAACTAGAAACGCCAGCCATTGCTATTTTAGGTGTTTCTACTTTGATAGCTTCTTTGCCAAATTCTTTGTGTTCTTCAAAAGTCTTACAGATCATTGCAGATTCCACAGAATCAGAGGCAATCAGGTACTGTGTTAAAGTCCCCACAGTAGGCTGTTGGTAGTCCACCGTTGAAGCTACCATTACCGTATTAGGTTCAATACCTCGTTCTTCACACTCAATTATGGGGCAGAAAATTCCGTGAGCATGGAATAATGGGCCTTTTGGTGTCACAGGTTGCTTGCGATAGACGGCATAAGCTCTTTCTAATTCCGCCACAAACCCGCTGACAACTCTTCCTTGTTGAAAGTCACAGTAAGTTTTACTAAAACTTGCTCCGGCTGCACCGTTAAGAGTTAATTGTAATGGTGTTTCATGTAAAAACTTTTTATTTTCTCCTACTAAATAAATTAGATAGCGAGTAAAGGTTTTAAATTTAAGTTTGTCTGCTAAAAAAGCATCATAATTTTCTTTAAGAGTACCCAGTTTATTCCCAGTTTCCCGGTCTTTGACAGACAAAGGCCCACGGCGGACTATAACTAACTTGGGAGTATTGGTAATAAAAACGGTTTCCACTCCAGAGCTAAATTCATGCTCTACCTGCTGCCAATTTTCATCCGGCTGAAAACCCACAGCATTAGCATTATCCAGCTTAATCGCCAAACCGTGGGGCTGGATGCCATCTGTACCATACCGGGGATTAATCATCTGACACCAGGGGATGACTTGAGAAGGGGGGGCATTAAATTTCTCGTCCTCAAAGTCGAAATTAGCAGATGCTTTCATCTTTTTAGGCTATCAAAAGTATTTTGCTAAATAAGTTTATCAGGATGGGGAATGAGTAGGTGTTGCTGTTGGAGAGTGATTTTTTAGACTAGATATTATTTTAATCCCTCGTAGCTATTTAAACCAATACTCCATTTTCACAGTCAGTTAACCATAATTAATTTTTTGCAGAGATGCCAACGCTCTTTAGAGATAATACTCTTGTATCATTTAACGGAGTAATGTCAGAGTAATAGCCAGCAAATAGCTGCTTAATTAATATTTATACTTTTTGATATGAATTTAGTCGTTTGTATAACCAAACTAAGCTGAGTACAACCCTAAAAAAATAAAGTCCACAATGATAATAAACCCCCTGGCCGCTGAAACCAGGAGTATTATTAAGAGACTCATTTTTACAAACGTTGGAGCAGGCTTAACCCATGAGTATCAGTACCACATGTATTAAAAAGATTATGTTCACTAGCTAATTGTTGTACTTGTTCTGACTCCAAAGAACTTGGTCTCCAGGGTTTAGGATTGTTGTAAGCATAGAAAGCTTCAACACCATCGATCCCCCGTTCCGCGGCTGCGGGAATTAAGTCGAAATGCGATCGCTTGTAACGCACTGGATGAGCCAAAACAGCTAATCCTCCGGCGTCATGAATAGCAGAAATCACGTTTTTTGCTTGATATGCTGTGCCTATAGTGGCTTTTCTTTGCAAATAAGGTTTGATAATAGAACTTTCTGGCTCAAAAGCATAAGCCAAAATGTGAACTTCTACATCTAATAAGTTGGCATTAATTTCTACACCACTCCACAAGTGAGGAGTATTTTCACCAGGATTTTGCCACTGCCAGTCTTCTAACCAAGTTTGTGCTGCTTCATACCCACCAATATTATGATGGTCTGTAATAGCCAATCCTTGTAACCCGATGGCGATCGCCTGCTCCATTAATGCACTTGGTTGCAACTTTCCATCGGAATGGACTGTATGCATATGAAAATTGAATAACTTAGGACAGCTTTGGGCATCAACCTTGTGGAATATTTGCCTTAAAAGTTCTGCGGAAGTAGAAGTCCGAGAAAAATTTACAACCATAGCCCCCTCTGAACGAAAATATGTGATTCCCCATACACACCAACACGCAACACTTAATATGTGAGAAGATGCCAGTACTTAGAAAGTATTTGTAGCTATTTTCTCAATTTTAATTAGCCAAATTTTTCAATATGTTAAGACTACCTTAGCAAATCTCAATGCTTGTGGCGATCAGTATTTTTGATTGCTGACATAAAGTTTAGTGAAAATTTGTCCTAAGGAATGTGGATTTAATAAAATACAGAACCTCACCCCCAACCCCCTTGGTAAGGAGAGGAGAGACTTTGACGTAAGTCAAAGGCGGGGTGAGGTGAAAAAATAGACTTGCATGTTATTTAATTCATATTCCTAATTAATCAATGCATCTGGAATTGGGGACTTCCGACTAAAAAAATAATCACTCGCTGTGTTAGGTAGGGGAGCAGGGGGAAAAGAAAAATATCATCTGAATAAATTGGGGAATTTATTCTCTGGAAGTCCCTTATTACAGCAAGGAGAACGCTTTTATGCACTCAAGTCTGAACAATGGGGCGAGTGAAGATGATTGCGGCGTTATATATAGAACTTACGCCTAACTTTGCCACATGACGTGAAAAGTCAGGAACTTACGCAATCAAAATTTGTCATTGCAACCGTAGGAAAGCAACCCCAGTGTTTTAGCTGATTACGTCGCTATCGCAGGTAATGACACAATTACGTAAATTTTAAGTAAGTCCTAATATCTCACCAGTTTATGGTTCTGTTCACGGTTGAAGAGTCATGCAAGCTAAAATTTCCCTAAGTTACTTTATAGGTAACCGACTAAATCCATCAATATGCGGATAAGATTATCGACATACTCTGGTCTTAGAGTATAAAACTTTATTGTTACTTCTCAGGAGTGGTGTAAAGTTGAGTTCCCCTATTTTGTCTACCAAATATCTTCAAGCAGATATCCTGCAATCAATGCTAACTAACCAGGTTAACAAATCAAACCCCGCCCTGGAATTGGCAAGACCTGCTATTTCAAGAATATTATCTTTCACACTTGGTATAGGAATAGCAAGCACAGCGTTACTCAGTATAAACCTCAGTAGTGCCGTTGCTCAGTTGCCATCTCTACCACAACAAATACTGCTGAGTGAAACAACGTCTCAGGTTAACATGTTGTTTGTGAACCCAGATATGGGTGACGATGCTGTAAATAATGGTAGTGAAAGCGCTCCCGTCAAGACGATTACCCAAGCATTGAAACTAGCTACTGCCAATACAGTAATTGTACTGTCCCCAGGCACTTACAGCGCTGATACTGGAGAGTCTTTTCCTCTGCTGCTCAAAACGGGTGTTTCCATTCAAGGCGATGCTGGTACCAAAGGACAGGGCATAACCATTCAAGGCGGAGGTGGATTTCTCAGCCGCAGCTTTGGCGGTCAAAATGTTACCCTGATTGGGGCTAACCAAGCGAAGTTAACTGGAGTAACAGTCACAAACCCAAATCCCCGTGGTTATGGTTTATGGATTGAATCGAGCAATCCGCTAATCACGGACAATACATTTACTGGCAATACCCAGGATGGGATTTCTATTACTGGCAACAGTACCCCAACTATTAACAAGAATTACTTTCATCGCAATGGTGCCAATGGCATCACAATTGGTGGTAGTTCTCAGCCCCAAGTGCGGGAAAATCTCTTTGAACAAACGGGTTTTGGGATTAATATTACCCAAAATGCTGCACCTATGGTAGTCAGTAATCAAATTCAAAATAATCGCTCTGGAATTATAGTACAAGCTAATGCTCGTCCAATTTTACGCAATAATTTAATTCAAGGTAGTCAAGAAGATGGTTTAGTAGCGATCGCTCAAGCAATCCCAAATTTGGGTACTGTTGCTGAACCAGGTGGTAATGAATTTCGTAATAATACTCGCCATGATATTAATGCTAGTGCCGCGAAAGAAGTGATTCCTGCTGCTGGCAATACGCTGGCTCAAAATCGCGTTGCTGGTCAGGTAGATTTCAACGCACAAATAGCACCCATCGCGGAAAATTCTCCCCCCGCTACTGTCGCCAATCGTATTATAAAAGACATCCCAGCCAATGGAGAAATTACTTTTGCTGCTCCTAGTCAGCCCATTCAGCCTGTGCAACCACAGATGAATTACGTCAAGATTGATCCCAATACGGTTGAATTTACTGCTCCTGTATCACCGCGTGTAAACATCAGTCCTATCCAACCATTGCCTACATCAGGGGAACCTCCCTTTGGTGAATCAGTTCTCCAAGCAAACCCCAATGGTAATCTTCCCATTGGCGCTTCTGGGAATCTGCAACCGACACCAGCAACCCCAACTCGTACAACTGCCTTGCCTCCTGCTAACGTTGAACAGAGGGGTGTCCGTTACCGCGTAGTAGTCAATGTTACCACCGACCGAGAAAGAGACATGGTGCGAAATTTGGCACCTGGCGCATTTCCTACTATTCGTCAGGGTCGTAGAGTCATGCAAGCGGGAGTTTTTAGTAATCGTCAGAATGCTGATGAAATAGTAAGCATACTGAATAGTAATGGTTTAAAAACTATTATTGAGCCGTTGAATTAATACAGACAAGTTTGGCTTATCTTTGGAAAATACTTACGGAGATAAGCCGATTTTTTATACTTAATTATTAAGTGAATATTGCTACATTTTTGCTTAAATTTGGGAATTATTCGACCGAACTTACTGATATTGAGTTATTTTTATGACAATTTTTACAAGTATACTCGACAAAATTTTTGGCGTATTTAAGGTAAATTAGAACACTAAATGCACCTTAATCAGTTTACTATGATGTTAATATACTGTAAGTTCTTCATAGAGGAACTCTATAGGTCGCATAAATTAAGTTCATGAAAAATTTAAAATCTTACTTAAAGAACTGAAGTAAATTAAAATAGCAGTAAATCAATGTAAAACCACGAATTTGTGGCTTAATGAAGCCTAAAGAGTCTCAAATATCAGTAATTGCTAGATTTTAGTCATTTATGGCATTAAATTAGCTGCATCTGTATTTAGGCTCTTTAGCTTGTTTTGCAACAAATTCCATTTATAACTCTAAGTGGCTTGAGTAAAATCTAGTCGATTTTAGTGCAGCATTTTTGTTGCTGATTTTGGCTGCTTTTTAAATGAGAAATTTTAAATTTTCGACGCTAACCATCGAATTGAAAACACTGTGTTGTTTAAATTCTCTTAGCAATTGGATCATCAGACTCCAGCAAGTAGATTTTGTGTCCGCAAAAAATAGTTGGTACACAGTTTATGGAACTTAAACAAACTAAGATAAAGAGAAGACGAGGAGTTGTTTTAACTTCTCAGGGACTACAGCGGTTACAAGAAGCGATTTTATCTTGGGAAATAGCAGAAAACAAAGGCGATCGCTTAAGTTTAGATGACCTGAGTAATCTAGCTAATGTTTCTACTAAAACTCTGAGTCGATTGTGGTCTTTGAGTCAAGGTGTAGATCAAAAAACTCTCCAATTGTGCTTTAGTGCCTTTAATCTAAAATTAGATCGAGAAGATTACAAAGTGCTGAGTGAAGATCACGAAACCGAAATATCCAGTTTTTCTTCAGAAAATCAGTCTCAACTCTCTAGTGATCAATTAAAAAGTTGTTTCTCATATCCATATGGGCCAGTAGCGTTAGATTCCCCCTTATATGTTGAGCGTCCGCCCATAGAAGAATTAGTTTATCGAGAAATTACGCAACCAGGATCTGTAATTAGAATTTTGTCTCCTAGACAAATGGGTAAAACTTCTTTGGTACTGCGTCTTTTAGACTTTGCACAGACACAAGGATATCAGACTGTTAATCTCAATTGCTCCCAAATTGATGACCACTGTTTAACTAACTTAAGTAAACTTTTGCGTTGTATTTGTTGGCAAATCTCCCAACAATTGGGGATTGAACCCAACCTTGATGATGATTGGGATGAGGAACTTGGACATAAGTTAATCTGTAGTTTTTACTTGCACAATCATATTCTCAAGCAGAGTAACAATCCCGTAGTTCTAGTATTGAATGAAGTTGATCACTTTTTTGAATATCCTCACATTGCTCAAGAATTTTTTGCTTTGTTGCGTTCTTGGTGCGAGGAAGCACGACAAAATTACCATTGGCAGAAGCTGAGATTAGTAGTGGTTTACTCTACAGAACAATATATTTCCTTAAATATTAACCGCTCACCATTTAATATTGGATTACCTATTCGCCTGGGCGAATTTACTCAGCAACAAGTAAAAGATTTAGCTAAAAGATACGGTCTAGATTGGAGTTCTGGTCAAGAAATTGCTCAATTGATGTCTCTGGTGGGAGGTCATCCAGCGCTGATTCAAATAGCTTTGTTTTATCTTGTCTCTCAAAATATGACTTTACAAGATTTAATACAAGAGGCGATGACTAATGGTGGCATTTATCGTCATCACTTATGGCGACACTGGGTAAAACTGCAAGCTAATCCTAAATTGTTAGAAATATATACTGAACTTGTAACAGAACAAGGTGTGATTCTTGATCCTGTGGATGCTTATAAACTCGAAAGTTTAGGATTGATTTGCTTTAAAGGTGATCGCATCTTACCCCGTTGTGAACTCTATCGGTCTTATTTCAGAAAACAACTGTCTGTTTTGACTTAAATAAATTCTACAATCAAGTGTATTTTAAACTTTGAAGCTCCTTGATTGTGGAATGATCATAATCTATAGTCTAACGCAAATAAGAGAATTTACCAAAATAAAGGATTCAGTATTTAGCGATTTCCTTCTCAATGCCAAGAGCTTATAACTCGGCTAGAGAATGCATTTTGGGGGCTGCATAGCATATGTTAATTGCAACTGATATCTTGCACCATTTTTAATAGAGGACTAAAGTCCTGACTACAAACATTTAATTATTTATGCTGTTTTACTTAAGCAAAGTTGTAGATTTACACTAGGGCTGTTAAGAATGTTATTACTTCTATTAACAAAATGCAAGGACAATTAAGACATTTAAGTAGACAGTTAAACATTTCCAAGACAGTTAAGCAATTTATCAAAAAATTATAAATTACATCAGATTTTTTGGCTATTTTACTTGATAATGGTTAAGCTATGTCTTACTTATCAAGAGTGACCATATATAATGGCAACAAAATTTCTATAAATTGCCAATTATTGTGTTAATCTCTTTATTTGGTATCAAAAGATGATATGAAATACCAAGTTGGTGGCAGTCTTCCTAGTGATGATCCTAGCTACGTTATTCGTCAGGCAGATGAACAACTTTATGCCAGTCTCACATCTGGCGATTTTTGTTATGTCTTCAATGCTCGGCAAATGGGTAAATCATCGCTCCTACATCGCACAAGTAATCATCTAAAAAAAGAAGGTCATAGCTGTGTTTATCTAGATGTGACCCGCTTGGGTAGTGAAGATACAACAAGTGAACAATGGTACAAAGGGGTTGTTATTAGTCTTTTTTACGACTTAAATTTGGCTGAAAAAGTTAATTTTAAATGTTGGTGGGAGATGCAAGCGGATCTTTCTCCGGTGCAAAAGCTAAATCAATTTGTAGAAGAGATTTTACTGTCTCCAGCACAAAATCAGCGTGTTTTTATATTTATAGATGAGATTGATAGTTTATTAAGTTTGAGTTTTGCAGTCAGCGACTTTTTTGCCTGGATTCGTCATTGCTATAATCAGCGATCGCACGACCCAAAATTTCAACGTTTAGGATTTGCACTGTTTGGGGTAGCTAGTCCATCTGACCTGATTACCGATAAGCGGCGCACACCTTTTAACATTGGTACAGCAGTCGAGTTGTCTGGTTTTCAACTACAAGAAGCAACACCATTACTCAAAGGATTAGAAAAAGTAGTTAGTCAACCACAAGTAGTATTACAGAAGATTCTTGACTGGACAGGTGGACAACCTTTTTTGACGCAAAAACTGTGTCAGTTAGTTGTCCAAATTGCCTGGGAAACACCAAACAAAAAAATTGATTTACCTCCAGCTACTGAAGGGTACTGGATAGAACAACTGGTCAAAAAGCAGATTATTCAGCATTGGCAATCTCAAGACGAACCAGAACATTTACGCACAATCCGCGATCGCCTGCTTTATGATGAACAACGAGCAGGGCGGTTGCTAGGTCTTTATCAGCAGGTGTTAGACGCTGAAACAGCAGGAACCCAAGGACAAGCTAACCCTCCTTTAGCCATCGATGATAGTCGAGAACAGACAGAGTTATTATTATCTGGTTTAGTCGAGAAACACAAGAGCTACCTCAAAATTAAAAATCCGATTTATCGGCATGTGTTCAACGAGCAATGGGTAATCAGGCAATTAGACAATCTCCGTCCTTACTCACAAATATTTAATGCTTGGGTAGCATCAGGTTATAAAGATAAGTCACGTTTATTGCGAGGAGAGGCTTTAAAAGATGCTCAAAATTGGGCGTTGGGCAAAAGTTTAAGCGATTTAGATTATAAGTTTTTTGCTGCTAGTCAAGAATACGAACAGATAGAAGTGCAAACAACATTGGAAGCAGCACGGCTTCAAGAAGTAGAAGCAAGACTAGCGCAAGAGAGAAAAACAGCTAAATTACAAAGATTTCTGCTAATTGGCATGTGTATTAAGTTCCTTGTCTCCACTAGTTTGGCCATAGGAATTTACATTTTGTACCACCAAGCCAAAATCAGCGCGACTCAAGCGAAAAACAGTGAACTTGGAGCGCTGATATCTTCGTCTGAGGGGATGTTTGCCTCAAATCGCAGGTTAGATGCGCTAGTAGAAGCCATTAAAGCCACAGATAGACTGCAAACACTAGCAAAATCAAATCCAAAACTGGAGAAGCAGGCAAAAAATGTATTACAGCAAGCAGCTCATAACACAGATGAGTACAATCGTTTTGCCGGACATACAGCAGCTGTGATGGCAGTAGATGTCAGTCCTGATAGTTCTCTGATTGCTTCAGCAAGTATGGATAAAACAATCAAGATTTGGCGCAGTGATGGTACAAAAATTGCAACTCTCAAAGATCATCAGGGAGCAGTCAGGATAGTCAAATTTAGTCCTGACGGTCAGCTAATCGCCTCAGCGAGTGAAGATGGTAGCATTAAACTCTGGAAAAGAGAGGAAACAGACGCATCATGGAGCGTTTCGGCAACATTTACAGGTCACACTGCTTCCGTTTGGGGAGTCGCCTTTAGTCCTGATGGTAAGTTTCTCGTCTCTGCTGGTTGGGACACAACTATGAGATTCTGGCAGCTAGATGGTACTTTGCTGAAAACATTTTCAGGTTACAACAAGGGATTTTGGGGAGTTGACTTTAGTCCTGATGGTCAAACCGTGGCTGCGGCAAGTCTAGATGGCACAGTAAAACTCTGGCAAAGAGACAGTGCCGGCTGGCAGAACCCCAAGCCTCTAGAACCTCTCCAAAGCCACAGTGCTTGGGTTGTGGGAGTAGCTTTCAGTCCTGATGGCCAAACCATTGCTTCAGCGAGTGAAGACAAAACTGTCAAACTTTGGCGACGAGACAGTAAAGATGGCATTTATCGACTTGATAAAACTTTCCAAGGTAACAGTGCGGGGGTTACAGGAGTAGCATTTAGTCCTGATGGTCAGACTGTGGCCTCTGCCAGTCTCGATAAAACAATTAAACTTTGGAACATTGACGGTACAGAACTGAGGACACTCAGAGGACATAGTGCCTCTATTTGGGGGGTAACATTCAGTCCTGACGGCAGCTTTATTGTTTCGGCGGGTGCAGAAAACCTTGTCAGACTTTGGCAGAGTGAGAATCCATTCCAGAAAAGTATGATTGCTCATAGTGCAGGTATTTGGTCAATAGCGATCGCCTCCGATAGTTCCACCATTGCCACAGCCAGCCACGAAAACACCGCTAAATTTTGGAGTCGCCAAGGTAAGTTGCTCCAAAGTTTAACTGAAGAAAGTGTGATCTTCGAGGTTTCATTTAGTAGAGATGGCCAGTTAGTTGCTTTTGCAGCCGACGATGATACAGTAAAACTCAAACAACGAGACGGTACTTTAGTTGCTAGTTACAAACATTCTGATGGTAAAAGTACAGGATTAGTATTGAGTCCTGATGGTCAGGCGATCGCCATCGCAAATGTTAATAAAATTGCTCAAATATGGAAACTCAATCAGCCTGCACCGCAGATTCTTAAAGGACATCAAGCGGAAGTGTGGCAAGTTGCATTTAGTCCTGACGGTCAGCTAGTAGCTTCAGCCAGTGGTGATGGTACCGTTAAGCTGTGGACGCTAGATGGCAAGTTGCTGAAAACCCTTGTCGGACATACTGCGGCAGTGTGGAGAGTGGCATTTAGTCCTGATGGTAAAATGGTAGCCTCTGGAAGTGGTGATGGTACAGTTAAGTTGTGGACGCTAGATGGCAAGTTGCTGAACACATTCAAAGGTCACACAGCTGCGATTTGGGGAGTTGCGTTTAGTGCCGACGGAAAAATATTGGTTTCTGGTAGTGTGGATGCTACTATCAAACTTTGGAAAATGGACGGTACAGAACTAACGACCCTCAGAGGACATACCGCAGCCATTAGGAAAATTGCCATCAGCCGGGATGGGACAATGCTGGCTTCAGGTGGTGATGATAACACACTGATTTTGTGGAATTTACCGCGAATTATCGAGCTAGATGCACTAGCTTATGGTTGCAAGTTGGTACGGAATTATTTGCAAAATAACATAGCAGTGGAAGAGAGCGATCGCTCTTTGTGCCATTAATCTGGTACCGCTACCTTGGAAGTCAAAAGTCAAATGTTCAGGAAATGATATGTCTTATCCTTCCGCACCTTGGACACTTGTAGGCGATGCTATTCAAACTCTGCATTTGGTCAATATTGAACAAGTGCGTTCACTTGTGCCGACAGAGTTAAATATTATTTCTATATGGCCTGGTAAAACCCTCGGTGGTATCTATTTATCTCGGTATGAATCAGGCTCAGTGCTGCAATACAGTGAGTTAATTGTTGTCCCGGCTGTGGTGTTTTATCAAGGTAAAATAGGCCCTTGGATTTCTCATATATATGTAGATAATGCTGATTCTGTAGCTGGTGGACGGGAAATTTGGGGATTACCCAAAGAACTGGCCGATTTTACCTGGGAAGAAAAAAATGTAACTGTGCGTCAAGGCGATCGCCTGCTGTGTCATCTCAATTACAATCAGCAAAGTCTAGCATGGCGACAAAAGTTAAGCGCTTCTGCTTTCAGCGTCATGAATCATAATTTATTGACATTTCGGGCTGAAGTAGATGCTCGTTTGGGTTGGGTGGGTTGCAACGTAGAAGTCCCGGCTATAAGTCCTTTTACGGGTATCAATTTCAGTCAGCCTTTTGCTACTGTTTGTTGTGAGCAAATGAGGTTATGGGTTGATGCGCCACAAGTTGTGGTACAGAGAACAGGTGACATAATTTCTAGGTAAAAATAGTGAGCCTAGCTTACTGTAGGTATCGTCTGAATATCAAGATCATTTTTACCCAGTAAATAATCAGTAATTGTTGATGTATTAATTAATATTACAAAATCATGATTTGGTAAATTTCGTGATAATTTTACACTTAATATTATGGGTGTATTAAAGTTCAACTAAAAGCTAGATACTGTTAGTTAGAGTTTATCTTTGCAACTTGTTTAGAGCTATTCCATATATTCAAAATAAAGAGACTTTTCAGTATATGGGCCTATGAAAAATTTTATTTAAATATATGACCTGGGAAATTGGGGCAGGAAAAAATATTCAAAATATCTGCATTTTTTACTGCTATGTAATTACTCAATAAGATTGATGCCAAATATCAAGATGTTTAGTTATGGAGATCATAGGTTCATAACTTAAGTTTATAAGGATATAGAATTGATTTTTGATTTACTTAACAATTTTTTGCACTTTAAACCCAATACAATAGTTAAGAAAAATGAAAAATTTAGTAAGTGATATCCTGAATGAGAATACTAAATCGCTGATAAAATCATCTCCAATATACCAAATTTTAGATAACAAATTTCATGCAAATAAGCTAGCTGTTGCCGGAAAAAGACTTGATATTTGTGCCAATGAACTAGCTATTTATTTGCTTCATGCTGGTAGCAAAAAGTATGTATTGCGCGATAAAGTCTGCCTAGAAATTGGTAGTGGATGGTTACTAACTCACTCATTGCTTTTTTACCTTCTGGGAGCTAAAAAGATTTATGCAACGGATATAGAACCTTTATTACAGAGCGAATATATTTCAAAAGCTGTATCTAAGTCGGTAAATTGGAGTATATTAGACAGTTTATCGACATTTGAAGATCGTGAACTAATAAAATATCGTCTCGAAAAATTGCTGTCAGTCAAAAATTTTACTGTAGAAAAATTACAAGAATTTGGTATAAAATACATTGCTCCCATCGATTTATCTCAACGAATGCCTAGTGAAGAGAAAATAGATTTTATATTTTCTAAATCGGTGTTAGAACATGTACCAGTTGATGATGTAGTACCACTGTGCGAAAACCTGATCAGTGGACTTTCTAGAAATGGTTTTATGTTTCATCTTATTCATTTGTCTGATCACAGGGATTTATTTAATAAACCATTTGATTTTTTAATTTATCCACAAGCGGAATATTCGAGATACTTACAAACAAGGTGGGGAAATCGCATTCGCCGTAGCCAATGGCAACAAATATTTTCTAACTTCAAAGACTTAAACTTTAAATTTCTATTTGAGTGGTCATGCAAGGATAAATCATTACCAGACCAAATAGACTCTTGTATTCAATATACAGATGAAGAAGACTTGAGAATTTCTCACATCGGTGTTTATATGACCCGCAAAGATGTATAAAAATTACGGGCGCGATCGCACCCGTGTCTGAGTCTCATAAATTAAGTAATATTTAGCACTTTCCTTAATATTGCTTGGTCTTCTACCTTAGCTTTCAAGCGCCCATTTTCTACATCACGAATCCAACTTTGGCTTTTACCTGTTAACTTGGCTAATTCCCTCTGGGAAAGTTTTAAGTTTTTTCGCGCTTGCAAAATTTCTTCGCCAGGTAATTCGCTTGTAGTTACGGCCTTTCTTCGGCTTTTGACAGTTCGCCTTTGCTTTTTTTGGGAGTCTGAGATTTGCTGTTCCCACTCCGCCGGTAATTCAAAAGACAAAATCCGCGCATTCATCAACAGATTCCATTTACCACGGGGGCCAGAATCCGTGAGGCGGGTATTACCACCACCGTCATTAATCCAAAATTCTAATGCTTCATCTGGATCTTCGGGAATACCCATTAACTTGGCCCACAAAGGTTGAATTTCCAAAGGGTAAGTTACTGGGTCAAACATCGGTTTGATGCCATGATGATTGAGAATTTCTAGGTCACTTTCAAAAGTTCGCAGCAAGCGTTTACGTTCTTCGCGTTGTCTAGATGCAACAGCAACTTTTTCTTCCCCATAAGCGATGCGGAGCAAAGTAGGAATGGTGATGCGTTGTTCTTTGCCCATTTTGGTTTTAAACAGTAACCATAGCATCATGCGGACTGCGCCTTCATGCTGCTGCCAAATACTCATAACTGTAGTTAACAGCGTTTTAGGTAGACTGCCATATTGATAGAATGCGGTTCGTTCTCTACATGCTTGTTTATTTAAGAAATACTGTGCCCAGATGCCGGCTTTGACTTTAAAAGTTAGTCCAATCAAATATTTGCATCCTAAATCGTCCTCTTGGAAGTGATGCTGAATATTGACTAAGTGCCATAGGCGGCTTTTTGTCACCGAAAATCCTGGGACTCGTCCCTGTTGGGGCCAGTCAATGGAAATGACCAATGAACAAGCCTGCTGGACGATGTTTTTCATTAAAGCCAACTTGGCATTTTTACTGAGATCTTTTCGTTTTTCTAAGCCTAAATATTTCTCAATTTGGCGTTCGTCAATGGTAAATTCTTCCTCCCAAGGTTGATCTAAAGATGTAGCGTAGGCAGCAAACATCAAATGAATACAAGTAGCGCGAATATCAAGGGACTCTATAGCAGCTAACTCGGTGACGCGATTTTGAGTTGGTACATCGCCATTGTTAACCGGGAATGGATCTTGGATGTGAAAGGCGATCGCACCTCTTCCTTGTTTGAGTTTACGGCCATAACACAAGTCACCTTCAGCATCAATTTCCCAATTGAGAGATGTCCTTTGCGCCAAGACATTGCAAGCTTCCCAGATGGCGATCGCTGAAGCAAACGGAGTATTTTTACCGTTGGCGAATAAATCGTGACTGGGAGCATCTCTCGGCTCAACTTTACATCTACCTTTTTTAGCTTGCCAAGGTATGGGCGAATTAGTGGGACAAGCCATTACACATTGCGGTTCGGGATAATAGCCTTCACAGTTATTACAAAGAGCAGGATCTATCCAGTATTCATCGTTTTCGATTTTGATTGCACCCGTCGGACATTGGGGGCGGCAGTTGTCACATCCAACGCAACTGTTGTTAGGAATTGTATAAGGCATACGGCTATCGGGCTTCTTCCCACTCTAATCGTTGAGATGTTTGGTTTAAGTCTCCCCTGGATGTTTTTTTATTTATCACTTGCCACCAAATTATCTTTCCAGCAAGAAAAATTTCTTCCTGCTGTCATAATTCCCCACATCCGTATTTAAAATACACATCCAATTGGAAGCTTGTTTAAGCTTTTGAGGCTGCTGTGGATTACTTCTTTATTAACTATACATTTCATAAATACGGGCATAAATTTGTTCATAATGAGCCTAGGTGGCTTTCTTAATACTTTAATCAAAAGTTAGCCGATAAACTGTTTTTTTTGACCAGAAAGACATACCCAAAGTGTTTTCAAAGAACATATATGTAAATTATTACTAGGATTCATTCTGTTTATTAATAATTTTAATATTTAACGCAGATTAATTTTCTGTTATTAAATATACAATTCGCTTTATCCATAAATCAATATTTAATCTAGGTTTTTGATTTAGAAAATATAAAAGAAATTGAATTACAAAAAAGTTCAATTTTATTATTTTATAAATAACAAAATTGTTATTGTTGAATGTAACAAATAAACATATAAAATGTATATATTGCTACAGTTTTTGACATATTTTAATTTGTACCAGCAGTCAAAATGAAAATTAATTTCATTGAACACAACAACAAAGTGTACTATTTAACTTTTTCCTGAATGATGTGACAAACATGCAGTTCTATAAAACCCAGTTTTTATTTGGGTTCTCAATTATCTATAAATTGCCAACTGTTGGTTTGTTAATAGCAAAAACTTTCATTTAAGAAATAAAAGTAGTAAAAATACGTCCAAAATATCGGAAAGTCATGAAATTTTAATCAACAAAAAATAATTGATTAATAGTTAAAAAAGACAATCATCTTGAGTTAGGATAATGATTAAAGTACAAACAATTTTGTAGGCGGAATTGCCGAGGGTTTATTCATGACACAACTAACAGGATTGACATTTGGAGGTAATACCTGGACACCTAAATTTGCCCAGGAAATTGACTTAGAAAAATGTATCGGCTGCGGCAGATGCTTTAAAATCTGTGGTCACAATGTATTGAGTTTGAAAGCACTCAACGAAGATGGAGAATTTGTAGAGGATGAAGATGATGATGAAATTGAACGTAAGGTGATGGTTATTGCCAACCCAGAAAACTGTATTGGTTGTGAAGCTTGTGCCCGGATTTGTTCCAAAAATTGCTACACCCATGCTGCATTAACTAATTAATGCATGGGTGAATTGCTTACAGCCTTGGTTGTTAAAAGGGGCACTATCAGCATAAAGCATGAATCTCTAAGCAAGGTATCTAGAGGGGAATATTAAATATTTACTGTAACTAGCAAAGAGTTCACAGTAAGCAGATTTGTAAATCATAAATTGTTAGTTATTGACAAATTTATACTTGCTGATAATCGAGCATGATCAATACTAAGTCTGATGGTGTCATCTGAGAACAACTAAATTTTTTGTAAGCACAAGGTTCTTCCGTCGTAGGAATTAAATATAGCGTGAAATTTTGGGGGGGAAAGATGTGAAATGATCTGGAAAATTCCCCCAATTTCTGTAAGTGTGAGATAGAACGTTAATAAGTGAAAAGAAAAAACGCTGCCCTGTGAATGTGTAAAAGCAAAAGTAGGGAGTGGTGAGTGGGGAGTAGGAAATAGGGAAATAGTTATCACATGAATCACTAATACCCAATACCTATTTTCCAATTCCAGAAAATCACACCTTTAATGATGGCTTATAGAGCAGGTAGCACCTATGCAAAAAGTTCCTGTTTCACTATGGACTCTGGTTGCTGGTATAGTAGTCACAGTAATCAGTATTTGGATCGGTCAAAATAATACTCTACTGCCAGAACAAGCATCGCAACAAGCACCCTTGGTAGACGCATTTTTCAATGTCATGTTTACCATTGCGATCGCACTATTTCTGATTGTCGAAGGAACGATTCTCATTTTTCTAGTTAAGTACCGTCGTCGTGCAGGTGATGACACCGATGGTACACCAGTAGAAGGCAATCTTCCCTTAGAAATTTTTTGGACAGCAATCCCCGCCGTTATTGTCGTTGGTTTGGGCATTTACAGTGTAGATGTGTACAACCAAATGGGCGGATTTGAGCCGGGAAGTCATCCTCATGCTATGGCCCATGTCAGTGGTAGTGCGATCGCTGCTACTCTCGATGACACCTCAACGTCTGCAACTACCGCCAACATTGGTATTGGTGCATCTCCCAAATCACAAGGTAAACAAGCAGACTTGATTGTTGATGTCCAAGGGATGCAGTACGCCTGGATATTTAACTATCCCCATAGTGGCATTACCACTGGAGAATTACACGTTCCCATTGGTGCTGATGTGCAACTGAATCTTTCAGCACAAGATGTCATTCACTCATTTTGGGTACCACAGTTCCGGTTGAAGCAAGATGCACTTCCCGGTATCGCTACCCAATTACGATTTGTCGCCACAAAAGTAGGTACATATCCTGTAGTTTGTGCAGAACTGTGTGGTGGTTATCACGGCTCTATGCGGACACAAGTCATAGTCCACACCCCAGAAGAATTTGATAACTGGCTAGCACAAAGCCAAATCGCTCAAGCGCAAGACCTCAATCAAGCCGTAGCAGTAAATCCGGCGGAACTATCAACATCAGAGTTTCTTGCACCCCACATTCATGACTTGGGTGTCAACACAACCACCCTCGCCCAGATTCAAAAGTAATCGTTAGTCATTGCTTGAGGACTCTCCAAACCTATTTCCTTAGTGTACTTTGCGTCCTTTGCGGTTAGTTATTCCCTTAATTAATGATGACAACTGACTAAGGACAAAAATAAATTGTCGCAAAATAGCTTATGACACAGGTAGAATTTCCCCGGAACACGCCACCCGAAGGAAATCCAGAAACAACAGTGGAAAACCATCCCCAGGCGTGGAAATGGACTGACTATTTCACATTTAATGTGGATCACAAGGTAATTGGGATTCAATACCTAGTGACAGCATTTGCGTTTTATCTCATCGGTGGACTGATGGCGGTGGCTATCCGCGCCGAACTAGCAACACCAGAGTCAGATTTACTCGACCCCAACTTGTATAACGCCTTCATGACCAATCACGGGACGATCATGATCTTCCTGTGGATTGTTCCCAGCGCCATTGGGGGCTTTGGTAACTATCTCATCCCCTTGATGGTTGGGGCCAGGGATATGGCCTTTCCCAAGCTGAATGCGATCGCCTTTTGGTTAAACCCCCCAGCCGGACTACTAATTTTAGCTAGTTTTATCTTTGGTGGTTCCCAATCTGGTTGGACAGCGTACCCACCATTAAGCTTGGTGACAGCACCCATCGCCCAGACACTCTGGATTCTGGCCATTGTTTTGGTAGGAACTTCCTCCATTTTGGGTTCGGTGAACTTTGTGATCACCATCCTGATGATGAAGGTTCCCAGCATGAAATGGGATCAACTACCCTTATTTTGCTGGGCAATATTAGCCACTTCAGTCCTCGCACTACTTTCTACACCCGTATTAGCTGCGGGTTTAGTGCTGTTGTTGTTTGACCTCAACTTTGGTACATCCTTCTTCAAACCAGATGCCGGCGGTAACGTTGTCATTTACCAACATCTATTCTGGTTTTATTCCCACCCGGCAGTATATCTAATGATTCTGCCCATCTTCGGCATCATGTCCGAAGTTGTCCCAGTTCATGCCCGTAAACCGATTTTTGGCTATAAAGCGATCGCCTATTCTAGCGTCGCTATTTGCGTAGTCGGTTTATTCGTTTGGGTTCACCACATGTTCACTAGTGGTACACCCGGTTGGATGCGGATATTCTTCACAATTTCCACCCTCATCGTCGCTGTACCCACTGGCGTGAAAATATTTGCCTGGGTTGCTACCCTCTGGGGTGGTAAGATTCGCTTCACCAGTGCCATGCTTTTCGCCATTGGCTTACTTTCCATGTTCGTTATGGGCGGCTTAAGCGGCGTGACAATGGGAACAGCCCCCTTTGATGTTCACGTCCACGACACATATTATGTAGTGGGACACTTCCACTACGTCCTCTTTGGTGGTTCCGTGTTTGGCATTTATGCCGGTATTTATCACTGGTTCCCCAAAATGACCGGACGTAAGTTGAATGAAACCTGGGGACGCATTCACTTTGCCCTCACCTTCGTCGGCACTAACTTAACCTTCCTACCCATGCACGAATTGGGTTTACAAGGAATGCCCCGCCGGGTTGCCATGTATGACCCCCAATTTGTTGACCTCAATCAACTTTGTACCATTGGTGCATTTGTCTTAGCCATATCAGTCATTCCTTTTACTCTCAACATTGTGCAGAGTTGGCGCAAAGGAGAATTGGCGGGTGATAATCCTTGGCAAGCCTTGAGCTTAGAATGGACAACTAGTTCACCACCCCTAATTGAAAACTGGGAAGAATTACCTGTTGTTACTCATGGTCCTTACGACTACGGCCATGTTGAAGTACAACCCGTTGGCACACCAGAAATTAGCGCCTAAGAATTAGTCGTAATTGCAAAAACCCTTTTTAATCCTCTTACCTTTGTGTACTTCGCGTCTTTGCGGTTTGTTTCTTTTGCCTTACTCAACAACAGGCGTTGCTGATTGAGAAAATGATTTGTTTCACGCAAAGGCGCAAAGGCGCAAAGGTGCAAAGCAAGGGGAGGTGATTTTGGCATTACACAGTACCTCATTCTGGTTGGACATTTAAAGGGTAAACAATATGACCGTAGCAACGACAAGTGAACATCACCAAGAACATCATCCAGATTTACGAATTTGGGGATTGTTGACTTTCCTCTGTTCTGAATCATTGATGTTTGGGGGCTTTTTTGCTACTTATTTGTTCTTTAGAGGCATTACAGAAGTTTGGCCACCAGAAGGAACAGAAGTAGAATTATTTTTGCCCGCGATTAACACCATTATTCTGGTATCTAGTAGCTTCGTCATTCATTTAGGTGATGTGGCGATTAAAAAGAATAATGTCATAGGAATGCGGTTTTGGTATCTTGTGACCGCACTTATGGGGGCGATTTTCTTAGTTGGTCAGGTTTATGAATACATGAATCTAGGCTATGGACTGACTACTAATGTTTTCTCCAACTGCTTTTATATCATGACAGCATTCCACGGTTTGCACGTATTTGTGGGACTGTTATTGATATTGGGTGTAGTGTGGCGATCGCGTCGTCCCGGACATTATTCTGCTACCAAACATACTGGCATCGAAATGGCAGAAATGTATTGGCACTTTGTGGACATTATTTGGATTGTTTTGTTCACTTTAGTGTACATTTTGACGTTGTTTTAGAGACTAGGAGCTAGGGGCTAGGGGCTAGGTAAAAATTTTCCCCATCCCTAATCTCTGGTTCCAAATCCTCAATTCCCAAAGGAGATGACTATGCAACTTGACGCGAATAAATTCTCATGGTTTCAAGTTCCAGAAGATGTCAAAAAGTTATTGATACTGGCAGCACAAAACTGGGAAAATACTACGGAATCTGAAAAATACATTCATCAAGCTTTAGCTAAGACTGGGGATAATACAGAGGTATTGGTATCAGCATATAGATTTTTTTATTATAAAAATAATTATTCACTAGCGCTACAAACAGCAACCAAAGTTTTAGATAAAATTAAAGAAGCAGAAAAATTCCCAAATAATTGGGAAGAACTTCAGCCCATATTAGTGAAACGCCAAGAGGAACCACAAATCAGATTGTATTTGAACGCTTATGCGGCTTCTGGTTTGGTATTAGCAAAATTAGGGGAAATTGAGCAGGCAAAGGAAATCAGTAATAGAGTCAAGCAAATTGACGAAAAAAATGATTTTGGAGCCGGAATCCTACTAGACATTTTGACCCGTCCCGCAGAAGAAGACGATTAATTACTCAACCATCAACCATCAACTGCCATGAATAATTTTTTCATCTATCAACCTGTATCTTTATCTGACAATCCCAATCCCAACCCGCTTCCTTCTACTATTTCCATACCAGTTTTTCCCAGTCTTCCCGATAGTCCCAACAACTATCCACCTCCTTTAATAGTCTTGCCTCAATCTTCCCAATTGACATTTTAATCATGTTCCAAGGTAAGGATTGGCTAGTAACTGGAGATGGTCAGTATCAAGTTTGTAAATCTGTACGAGCCTGGGATTTATTGAGGGAAAATTACCGTCTCTATCGGTTTTTAGCGGAGCTAGAAGATGTTCTCAATCAAGTGGATGATGAATCTAGTCGTCTGCCAGAAATCCGAATGCTGGTCAGACGTTTGATTGTCAATTCTTATTGGGTACAAAGTCAACATTTAGAGCCTGATACCAAAACGGGAAACTCTGTTTTACTCCTATACGATGAATTGGGTTTTCCCTTGACAGTGCAAACGGTAACATTTGCACCGGGAACACGTTCAAACATTCATAATCATGGAACCTGGGGAGTAGTTGCTGTATTAAAAGGTCAAGAAAAAAATACCTTTTGGCGGCGTACCCCCAGTCCAGATTTTGCCGACAAAATTGAACCAACGGGAGAAATAACTTTATCTCCTGGAGATATTGTCAGCTTCACACCCGATGCCATTCACAGTGTGCAAGCAGTGAGTGAGGAACCTACTGTAACTTTTAATCTTTACGGGGAAACTGATCCAAAAGAGAGATTTGAGTTCAATTTAGTGACTCATCAAGCAAAGAATTTTTGATGAGGGGGTGACTAACTAACTTCTAGTCCCTTTCCCATCCGTTATTTATTTACATCGGGAGCATACAATGGCTAGAGTGATTTTCTACAGCAAACCAGGTTGTAAGGGTGGTATCAAGCAAAAAGTCTTGCTAACCGCTGCTGGTCATGAAGTGGTGGCATATGACATTCTCTCGGAACCTTGGACAGTTGAGCGCTTGCGATCTTTTTTTGGCGATCGCCCGGTAAGCGAATGGTTTAATCCTTCTGCTCCCAAGGTAAAATCTGGTGAGGTAGTCCCGGAAAAATTAGACGCACAAACAGCATTAGGGTTGATGTTGCAAGACCCTCTGTTAATTCGTCGTCCTTTGCTAGAAGTAGACAATCGCCGTGAAGTAGGTTTTGATGTCGAAAAACTTGATGCTTGGATTGGCTTAAAACCCGTGGATGAGTCTTTAAAACAAGTGAGCGAAAGCCTCATGAGCCAGAATTTACAAGGCTGCTCTCATGGTCATGGTCACGGTCATGAGCATCACCATTAATACAGCACTTTGCAAGTAAATGAAGTACACACATTAATGTTATAAATCTTGTGGGGTGGGCATCCTGCCCGCCCTTGTGTACCTCACGAAGAAAGAGGAGAACAGTTTTTTGCACACTCCACAGTAGAGCATTTACAACAAATTATACTGACTGGACAAGAGCCAGATTACTTCACTGAATTTCCTGTGTATAACTATGGAGCATGAAATGTGGGCGAAGGTTATTTATACTCTGTTTTTTTAAAAAAAATTAGATCGTTCCGCTCCGCTACACTCTAAAAGTAAAAAAGAACAAGCGTAGAGGGAAAAAGGACTAAAGCATAAAGTGCTACCGAAGAATCCTCCCGGCGGCACACACAACACGAAAACCAATAAATTCGTGGAAGGTGGCGCGCCCCGCCCCATTGAACCTGAAGCGGGACGCGGAACGGCAGCCTTCAGTAAAGTCGAGCCAGGAACCGCCCCGCACAACGGCAGTCCCCTGTTTTTGATAAAGGTTATCATTATTATCAAACCCCGCGCTACCATCTGTTGGCGCTCCTTCATAGCTGCCATGCCAATCATCAAGACACCATTCCCAAACGTTCCCGTGCATATCGTATAAGCCAAAGCCATTGGGTGGAAAACTGCCTACTTCTGTTGTTTTTTGACGATATTCGCCCTTTGGTTCAGAAGCGTAAGTGTAACTGCCATTGTAATGGGCTAACTCAGTTGTGATCGTCTCGCCAAAATGAAACGGTGTCGTTGTACCAGCACGACAGGCATATTCCCACTCTGCTTCACTAGCTAGGCGATATTCCTTATTTGTATGTTTTGAAAGGCGGGAGCAAAACTCCACGGCATCATGCCAAGACACTTGGTCTACTGGTAGTCCATCTCCTTTAAACCTAGATGGATCTACTTCTAGATCACGGTTAACTTTGGGTAGTGCTGCTACTCTTCTCCATTGTGCTTGGGTGACTGGATATTTACCCATGAAAAAAGCTGGTACATTTACATCGTGCTGCGGACTTTCACTTGAACTTCGACCTTTTTCCCCTGGTGGTGAACCCATCTGAAAAGAACCACCAGGAATAGAAACCATTTCTAGAGTTATATCATTACCTAAGTCCTCTTTAAAGAACTTAGCTTGCTTGTTAGAATCTCGTTGAGTTACCTGTCCCTTATCATCTACTGTTACCGTTTCAAACTCAACAGTCCACAGGGGTAATTCCAATACTTTAGACGCGCCTTCAATCGGGGGAATATATTTAGGTTCAGCTACAGAGATAGGTGTTGGTGATTTCAAAATTTCACGACCTACTACTGCTATCGCCAAACTTCCACTTCCCCAGCCAACCCACTGCAAAAACCGTCTGCGGTTGATTGGGGTTGGTGTGGTAATAGTTGTAAATAGTTGTCGCCATTTTTCTAATTGCTGTTGTTGTTTCTGTCTCTGTGCTTCTCTTTTTCGGCACTTTTCGGCTTCCTGCTGCTGGCGTAATCTCTCTTTTTCCCGTTGCTGCCTAATTCTCTCTTGTTCTTGCTGTTGACGGTATTCTGCTTCCTTCGGGGCAATAATTAGCTGTTCAAGCGATACTTCTTTATCAGTCAGCTGTAAAGATTTTTGTAAATTTCTTAACTGCCTACAACTAGCTTTACTTAGAGGAAATTCTTGCTCGACTGCTTGAGAGAAAGCTTGCTGATAACGAGATAAATTCTGCCGATGTTCTTCTTGCTGTTGCTGTCTGCGATTCTCTGCATCTTGTTGCTGTTTGATTCTCTCTTCTTCTTGCCTTTGAGCCGACATTTCAGCACTTACCGATCTACCTCCGCTTGATAAAGTTACAGATTCAACAGTTTTGATTGACGGTTCAAAATTCCCTCGCTTACGGGCAATCCTTTCAATCGCATCAATTGCGTCATCATCACTACGAGATACAGCTAAAACTCTCACCCATAATTGTTTTGCTAATAATAAATCACCTCTATTTTCAGCTTGAGAGGCTTGATATTTTAATGGCTCTACATCTCTAAGTGTGGCAGTTTGCTCTAATAAAATAAAATACATTTTATAAGGCGGATCTGCTTGCCAGTAAGGATTTTGTGTTTTCTTTCCATAGCGAGTATTCAGACGAGGAACTTGATAACTTAAATTTTGTGCTAAACGCTCGACTGTAGCACAATTAGCCTCGCCCTGTAGTTGCAATGCTGCTAATAGCGAATGGCTAAATGAGCCGTGTTGTAATTCATCAATTTCCCAAGATTTTTGGTTAGCTATACAAGAATAAAAAGTGATGACTCCCTGATGTCTTTGCTCACCAAATCCTAATCCAGAACGACTACTTTCATCACGGCAAGCATCTAAAAACAATACTACATTACCAGCACCACTACGCTGCAATCTTTGAGTTACATCATCAACAGAAATAGCAGTACGTTCTATATCTCCTGGGTCGCTATCCGAGAACATTAAATAATCTTTATCTTTATATCGATTGCCATGTCCTGCAAAGAAAAACCATAAATTATCTTCTGGCTTTAATAAAGCATTCTTAACCTCAAACTGTGCGCGTAAAAATCGCCACACATGACCAAAAGTAGGTTGAGTTAGTATTGGTGGATTAGTAGGAATTGGGGGAGAATCATCAGTAAATAGGAAAACCTGATCAAACCGTGCTTCCTGGGTAAACCAATCGCCCATAGCTTCGGCATCTAGTTTGGCATACTTGAGATGCTGAAGATTATTGTACTGATTAATGCCGATAGCGATCGCCCAATTCTTACCCATATTCAAGTACCGATTATTTCCGCTTGAATTTAAAAGTCATCGCTCCTTTTCCGCCGGCTTTACCACCACCAATCCCAAACAGACTAATTTGTCCTTCGCCATTAATTTCTACTGAAAGCTCAACCTCATCCAACTGCATTTTTGAATTAGGTTCTTCCGCTTCATCAAGCATTTCTCGCATTGCTTGCAGAAATCCCTTCATTTCTTGCTTGATTTTACTTACCTCTACTTTGCGTTTAGTAATGACTAGTTCGCCTTTTTTTTGGCTGAAAATAATTTCTTCTTTGGTTTCAAATCCGCCGAGTAGTCCCCCTGTATCACGGCTGCTTCTGGCTCCACTACTTCTGGTTACACTATCTGTGACTGTTTCAGTAGTTGTACTTGAGCTTTCAGCCACTTCTTCGGTAATAATCCAGATGGCATTTGGGGTAGAATCTGCTGACATAAATTTAATTATTTAAATTGTTCTTGATTTAACTAGCTTTTACTAAAGCTGTGGGCGAATCAAATTCACTGCTACACAGACTAAGTACCCGTCCACAGACTAACCAAAAATTAAAGTTTTTTAACCCACAGAGGTGGACTTCCCGGAGGGAAGACGCTGTGCGTCATGCTTGTATAGCCGCGATTTTTAATCGCTAGGGCTGATTTTTTGGGTAAATTCTAACCACAATACTATTATTCAGTATTAACACGTAAACTGGCAATAAGCAGAGCAAATTAGTCAATACCAAAGCAGCAAAATCTTCCACACCTAAACTTTTATTTAATTCCAGACGCAGAACACCTAGGACAAAACACGTCCCCATTGGCCATGTCATGAAAAACTTTGCAAAAGTACCCAGATAGTCCCTGCTGCTATTAACGGCACACTCAGGTTATCAGTACCGTAAGTGAGACATCCCCCTGTTTAAGGCTACGGTGTACACACAAGTCTTATCAAGTAGTTGCCTAACAGCGTTTCGATCCCCCCTAACCCCCCTAAAAAAAAGGGGGGAAAATAATCAAAGTCCCCCTTTTTCTACGCCGAAGGCTCATCCCCGAAGGGGTTTAGGGGGATTTAGGGGGATCAACCCCAATTTTGCACCCAGCACAGAGATGTGTGTACACCGTATCCTTGCAGCGGAGAGGAATGGAAGCGGGTTTTTAAAATCCGTCGAACTCACGTTTATTTGGTAGTCCCAGAAACCCAGTAGTTTTGAGATTTATCAGAAATAAACCGTGATTTTTGGTTGGTAGTGCTGGGTAAACCACGACCAGAATCGCCAGCATTGACAGCTTGCCACCAAGGAGATTTCATATTACTTGTGGGACGGATTAAAGGCTGTTGCTTGGTTGCCATATATAGCAGGGATTCTAAAACCATACTATTGGTGCTACTACTAAAACCAAGGGCAGTTTTACCAGTTTTTTCATAAAAGCCCTCGTAAAAACCCAGTAGAGGACGATATAAGTCTGTTGTGGCTTTGAATAATTCTTGGGCGTAATTATCGCCGGGAAGCATGGCATGATAGGCAAATGCTACTGCCGTACTGACTAATCGCCCTTCTGCAAAAGGTTTACTGTCGTCACCTAACGCTAACCAAGGTTGATTTTGACTAGTAATTGTACTGTGGACGGTGTATGGTTGCTGTTCGATTAAAGTTGTCCCCGCAGCCGTGAGAGTTTTGGTGTGACGATAACGTTCAGCTTGCGCTTGAAAGATGTTGGTAAATAGCGATCGCATCTGCGGATCAAGACCAAATTCTAAGCCATACAACAAGAAGGGATTGCTGACTGTATATTGACTCGTCTGGGAATTGCTATCTGTTCTCACACGTTGAATTGGTACTGCTACCCCTTCGACTTTGGCGGTTTGATATTCGCCACCTACAGCAGAACGATTGGCATCAAACCCCCATAACTGAAAAGCGCGTGAAGCGTATTCTTCATAGCCTAAGCGGGTTTCAGGCTTTACGCGGGGAAGCGATCGCCCGTGTTTATCTTTGACTATAGTTGCACTGGCAAGAGTACCATGATTCACCACCCGCAAATATGACCAATCCAGGACAATTTGATCAACAGCTGTGGTGTACTCTGGGTGACAGGTTTTTAAGTTATGCAGTGTAGCTAAGATTCTGCCTACATCCAAAGCCGACCAGCCAGTACCTTCCGATGTGGGATTACCACCATAATCGATAGCTTGTAGGGTGCGTGTATCGTAACCCCGATGCGGTAATTCTCCCATAAATAAAGGCATCTGGGTTAAAGCCCCCAAAAGTTGCCGGGTGCGCTGGTCAAATTCCTTCGCAGAAATGACATCAAGTGTGCGTGCTGCGTGTAAAGCTGCAAGATAATTACCTAATCCCCAGACAGTTGCACCTTTAACATCCTTGCGATCGCTTACCAATCCAGTTGTCGATTGATAATTGGCAATAAAATATGCCCAAGCTGCTTCAGCATAACGCCGTTGCACACCTGTTAGGGGTTGAGTGAGTGCGGGACAAGATGACGGTTGGGGATTACCTACAGGGGGGATGGGTGCAACGGTTACTACTACAGGACTTGCAGGTGGTGTAACTGGGGTGGTTGTCGGAGGAGTCGCTGGAGTCGCAACCGATGGAGATGAATTAAAGTTAGCAAAAGAGACATTATTTCCCCCAATTAAAGGGCGATTTCCTCTAGCTTTATAGTACAAAATCTCCATAATTAGCCCATTGGTGTTACCTGTGAGGGCTTTATTTGGTTGTTGATTTTCCTCATAGATTCCCGCATAAAAACCACCGCCATCAGGACTACGTAAATCCTTGGCTGCATCAAATAGTTTTTGGGCATAAGCATTATTAGGAAAAAGATAACGCCAGCCAAATGCTGCTTTAGAGCTAAAAGTTCTAAACTGTGGATAAAGCTTATTTTCTTCGGTAATGGTTGCCCAAGGGACACCGTTAGAATAAACAGTATTGTAGAGAAAATAAGGGGCTTGATCGATGTTGTCTTCAGAAACAGCAGTTAATTGTCCAGTGGCTTCAAAACGGCGTTTTTGGACTTCTAAAACTCTGGTAGCAAAATCTTGTAAATATCCTACTAAACCAAATTCAATACCATCTAAAATATAAGATTCACTAACTACATAATTGTTAGCATTGGTACTTTGAAAATCACGAGTATCAACGGGAATTTGGACACCGTTAATATCAACAAATTTAAATGGTTCTAAAGCTACTGCTTTTGGTGCTTTAAATCCCCAAAGTTCATATCCCCTGACAGCGTATTCTTCATAACCTAGTCGTCCTTCTTGGACTAAGAGGGTATTTTTATCGGGGAGAACCATAGCACCAAAAATTTGATTATCTTTAAGCGATCGCCCGACTTGCCATTTAGTGACAATACCCTGAAGCCACTCATTATATTGTGGGTGACAGGTACGAATGACGTGAAATGCGGCTAGTATGCGTCCAATATCTAGCGCCGACCAGCCGATGCCTTTTTCTACTAGGTTATTGCCATAATCAACCATTTCACCTGTGGCGGTGTTGTAAACTTTATTGGGTAAGGCGTCCTCAAATAGTTTGAGGTTGTTGAGGCTGGTGAGAAATTTATTTAGGCGGGAGTCGAAGTCTGGTTGGTCAATTAAATTTAACCAGCGTGCGGCGTTTAAGGCCATGAGATAATTGCCCATGTCCCAAAGTGTACCTGAGGGATAGCCGCCTGTGGAATTGGTAAATCCGGTGGTGGGTTGGTAGTTGTTGACAAAATATTGCCAGGCGGCGCGGGCGTAGGTTTGTTCGTCTGGGGTAAGAGGGTCGGTGATGTTGCTACAAGTGTTGGTGTTGGGGGTTTGGGCTAGGGTTGTTGGGGGGATGTAAAGTAGGAGTTGGAGGAATGTTCCGCAGAGGAATAAGGCGGTGAGTTGGAAGAGTTTTTTGGGAATGTTTTTTTGCATGGTTTGAGGGTTGAGGATTTTTTTCGCGCAAAGGCGCAAAGGCGCAGAGAGTATGAGAGGATCTCTGGTAAGCCTCTATGCTTGGCGTTCTTTGCGTCTTGGCGGTTCGTTAAAAGAAAATTTATAAGCCTGCCCAAACTGTGAGGGGTTTTCCTACTTGTTTGTAGAGTAGGCTGGTGAGAATGACGCCGTTGTTGTTGGCGGTGAGGCTTTTGTTGGGTTGGCGGAGAGATTCGTAGTATCCGTTGTACCAACCGTGATCGGATTGCAGATTTGTTTGGACGAAGTTGGATAGTTTACGGGTGTAGTCGGTGTTATAAAGTACGTGCCAGCCGATGGCTGCTTTGGTACTGACAAATCGTAAATTTTGATGTTGTTCGCGGGTATCTGTGATGGCTACCCAAGGTTCGCCGTTGACAAATAAGCTGTTGTAAACGAAGTAGGGCGCACGGTCTAGGTTGTCTTCGGTGACGGCTGTTAATTGTTTGGTGGCACGATAACGGGCTTCTTGGGCGGCTAATATGCGATCTGCGAAGACTTTTGGTAAGGATTGAAATCCGGTTTCGATGCCATCTAATATGAAGGGTTCGCTGAGGACGTAGTTGTTTGCGCCTGATGTTTTATGGTCGCGTTTATCGTAGGGTATGCCTTGGCCGTAAAGATTAGCATAGGCGGTGTTGGTTTGATATTCTAAGGCTTCATTCACATTTAAGCCCCAGAGTTTAAGACCGTAGGCGGCATAGTTTCCATAACCTAAGCGTCCTTCTTGGTTATATTGTTCTCTGCCTTTGACGACGCTGGTACCATACATTTCACCTCTTCTAGTCAGGCGTTTGACTTGCCAATGTTGCCAAACTGCTTCGGTCTGCGATCGCAAGTTAGGATATTTTGTACCAACAATTTTTAGCCACAGTGCCATTCTCCCTAAATCGATGGCTGACCAACCAATTTCTTCGCGTTTCTCTAGTTCACCATAGTTGACGGGGACGAGGGTTTTGGCGTTATAGACTTTGTTGGGAAGTTCTTTTTTGTATAAAGGCATAGTTGCTAAGGTCTGCAACATTGTCGCCATTTTTTCGTTAAATTCTGACTCAGATACAATATTCAGTTCCTTGGCGCTGACTAAAGCCGCGATCGCAGCTGCTTGATCCCACATGGTGACGGAGGTAAAGCCATCAACTGAGTTCACCAAACCTGTTTCATCGTTCCAGTTACGTTGAAAATATGCCCAAGCTTGACGGGCGATCGCTATTTCGCCTGGGGTTAATTCTCCGACGTTGGGCGCGACATAGGGGATGAAGGAGACTGTCACTTGGTTGGGACTAATGGGGTCGCCTGGTAAAACTAAAGATTCTGCATCTAGTCTGGCCACTTCTTCTGGGTCAGCTTCTGGTTCTTTCACCGGGGAAGGTTGAGTGATAGATATGTCTGGTGTCTCTACAGAAGAAGTTTGAGTGCGATTTAGATATGTAGACCAGAAGTTGAGTCCAGCAATGGCGATGGCCGCTGTAACTACTCCGCCTACTGAAGCTAGGATTGATAGGTTTTTTGGTGGTGGTTCAAAGTCAGATGTCATTTTTGTTTAAGTCCTTGCTGTGTTAGTTAATATACGGTTTCACAGATAATAACAATTTCATTCTGGGGTGCTGGCAAATATAAAGTTATACAAACTCTGTGAGGAGTTTTTTCACACAAAAGTACGTAGAAAGTTGCTCAAAACTTCAGTCTTAATTGTCCTGTGAGGGCGTTATTACTGTAAGCGTTTTCACTTATATCTCGATTGCGAACGTTACTAAATGTATAGCCCAGGTCTGCTTCAATGTTCGGTGTAAGTTTAGCTGTACAAAGAGTTTGGTAACTATTGGCGTTATCAAATTTGCCGTTTAGTCGCTGTTGTCCAACAGTGATAGCAAAGCGACAGCGCAAAGCATCAAATAAATCTCCTTCCCAACCCAACTCGGCATTATAAACCAGAAAATCTGGCGGGGAAAAATAGCCACTCTGGCGTTCTACCTCGCGTACGTAATTCCACGTGAACAAATTAGCGGAGACGGAAAATTGCCCTAATTTGCGTTCTAATCTGCTAAAAGACTGTCGTTCAGAATTACCATCGTTATAACTGCCCCATCGATATAAGGCAAACAAACTAGTGTTGCGGTCAATTTGCCAGAATAAACTTGGCCCAAATCGCCAAGCTGTAATTTGATTGTCTAAGGTTTGAGCGTTGAATTTGTAGGGGCCTTGTTCTATATTTCCTGATATAGCTAAAAGTGATGTTAATTGACCATCTGGTGCAACTTTGGCGAGGGAAATAGGCGCTTCGAATTTGGCATTGAAATTAATCCCTGTGGGTAGACGATTGAAAGTATCTATTCCTGTTGCTGTTTGTAGTGTTACATCTCCAATTTTGCCTTCCCAGCCTACTTGTAAGGGAATGTTTATAATTGATTCAATGCCCGATTGTCTAAAAGTATTAAAACCTGTTTTTAAGCGAATTATATTACCATTTTGGAGTTTAAACTGAGCAGTTGGTTCAATGATTTGATTAGTTTGCCCAAAATTATCACTATTATTACGAAAATCTGTTTGGATATTTTCTAAATCAGCAAAGGGCGTTACAGGTTCAGTGGATGTTGGTGTAGGTTCTACTTTTGGTGGGGGTAGTTTGAGACTAGGATTAAAGTTTTCTGGCGCCGCAAGCAAAAAAGGGAGTGGGGAAGGAATGAGATGATCTTCTTCTAGTTCAGTTACTAAAGTAAGTTGTTGATTTAATTCAAAAGATTCCTTGACAGGATAATCATGATTATTTAATTGAGGTCTTTCTAGACTAATAACTGAAATAACTGGTTCTGCTTTTGCGGGATTCATCGATAAAATCCCCAAACCAAAGCTATACATGATTATCCCTAAATGTCGTAAGTATTTGCAACTAAATTGGACAGATAGTTTATACAACATTAATTAATAAGCCCTTAAATTTAGATACTTGTATAAATAGATAAAAAATTTATAACAAGAGATGGCAAATTTTGAGTAGTGAACTATACTTAGCAACGGGTAATATCTTCATTGCCTAAGTCACGGTGCAATGGGTGGATTTTAGGTGATTATAGAATCTGGATTGTATTTTCAGAACCAAATAACATATCTAAATCTACTACACCCATAGAGAAAATACTGAAATCTTCTATTTTTAGAAATACTCTTAATAAACCTGGCACACTTACAAGTACCTCAGCAATATTAACTAAATAAGCTGATCAAATTGCTTCCCAAAGTGCAATGTAAATACAAATGCTGTTATTTTAGAAAGTTTGATATACCACATAAACAACTAAAAACCATTAATTTTTTAATTTTATTTCAGGTGCAATATGGCTTCAATTTCAATTGTCAATGATGCAACAAATTTTTCCGGAAATAGTCGTTCTAGCCTTAAAAAAAGAACTTTACTATTTCGCTATCTAGCAGAAATAAATTTAATTTTTGGCGCTTGGTATTTGCATTGGCGGATTACTAATTCCATCAACTTTGATGCGCTGTGGCTGTCAATTCCCCTATTACTGGCGGAAATTTACAGCTACTTCGGCGGGGTCATGTTTGTCATTGGATTGTGGCGACCTTTAGTTAGACAAATTAAATCCCTCGACAGGCTCACACCACCCATACCAACCTCTGATTGGCCGACTGTAGATGTGTTTGTTACCTGCTATAACGAACCGCCAGAAATTGTGGAAGCAACTGCTAAAGCCGCTTTAGCTATGGATTACCCCACAATTAAACTACGCGTTTATATATTGGATGATGGTAATTCTCAGCAGATGCGAACAATGTCAGAAAGATTATGTATTGAAGATTTACAATCACCATTATTACAACAAGAAGCTAATCGAATTGATGCTGAACGTTCGGCTTTGGTAGAACGTCTTGAGGAATTAAATAATTTACAACCAGATTTAGTAGATGCGGAAGAATGGTTAAAAAACTGTGAATCAGAAGCCGATAATTATCTTAAATTTTTAAATAGTCTGCGGCAATTTATCTTATGGCTAAATCTAGAATTACCTACAAATACTATCCAAGAACGTCTAACTAAAGAAAAACAATTATTAGAATCAGCTATTTATGAAAAAGAATTAGAATTAGTTGAACTCACTCGTTTACGGTATATTGCTCGACCCAAACAACCAGGAGTACCCCATCACGCCAAAGCTGGTAATCTCAACTACGCCATTTTTTCTGGCGAAACCATAGGAGATTTTATTTTAACTTTAGATGCAGACCATATCCCCAAACCTCAATTTATCAAACGAGTTTTATCATATTTCTATACTTACAATTTATTTACCGGAAAATACGAACAAAATCAAATTGCCTTTGTACAAACACCCCAAGATTTTTATAATATTCCCCCTGGTGATCCTTTTGGACATCGCGCCAATTTGTTTTATGGGCCACTACAACAAGGTAAAGATGGGATGAATGCAGCCTTCTACACAGGAACAAATGCGGTCTTGAGAAGAGAAGCATTAATTAGTGTAGGACTGCAATATTTTGCTGATGAATATGCCAAAAATGAAAAACGGTTAGACGAATTTGAATTAATTGGCGGTGTATCTAGCAATAGTATTACCGAAGATATGAACACAGCGATGCGCTTACATGGTGCTGGGTGGAAATCTGTTTATCACAACGAATTATTAGCGGAAGGATTAGCACCTGATGATTTAAGTTCTACATTAAAACAGAGATTACGTTGGGCCCAAGGAACTATACAAGTATTGGTAAGAGAAAATCCATTGACAAAAGCCGGACTAAGTTTTTGGCAAAGGTTACAATATTTCAAAACCATGTATAGTTATTTTTCTGGTTTTGCCACATTGGTATTTATTTTGTGTCCAATTATCTATTTTTTCACAGGAACTATCCCAGTGAAAACCTTCGGACCTGATTTTGCCTTACACTTTTTCCCAGCTTTTATGATTAATCGGCTTACCTTTTTAGCAGCGACTTGGGGTATTCCCGCTAGAGAAATATGGCGCTCAGAACAATATGCGATCGCTTTATTTCCTTTATTAATCCAAGCTGTGTGGAGTGTGTTTACTGGACAACCAATTAAATTTCAAGTTACACCTAAACAACGTCAATCAGGAATTTATATGCGGTTGATTTGGCCCCAGTTAGTTGTCTTTATCCTCACAATTTTAGGAATGTTATGGAGTCTTGTCCGCTTTGGTATGGGAACTTTAAATACCCCAGGGGTATATCTGTTAAATGGTGCTTGGGCTATTTATAATTTGTCTTTAATTTGGGCAATTATTAATGCTTCTGTTTGGCAGCCTGATTCTAATTCCTAATTAAGCAAAAGCATGATTTTAAAGGTATTAATATAGCTTTACAAACCTTGCTGTTTTTTTAGATGCAATGTAAAAATTGCTTTATCAGTAACTTAATTTACCAGGAAACTCTATGAATCCTACAGTTAGTGTAATTGAACCTTCAGGAATTTTAAATGCCGTCAAGGGTAATGAATTACGTCGTGAAATTACTAATCTTATCTCTACAGGTATAGAGATTGTCTTAATTGATTTGCAGGAGGTGAATTTTATTGATAGTTCTGGTTTAGGTGCTTTGGTTGCGGCAATGCAATCTGTAAAACAAGCTAATGGTAAGCTATTTATCTGCTCTGTGAATGATCAGGTGAGGATGGTATTTGAATTGACTAAAATGGATAGGATATTACAAATTTTTCCCACTAGAGATGAGTTTAATAGTCAGGTGTTGGCTATACAATAAATTTTTTATTTCACGCGGAGGCGCAGAATCGCAGAGAGAAAAAATGCAAAAGCGCCTGGAGATTTCTCCCTCATGTACTGGCTTGTTTTTGCGGTTGGTTTTTAATTCTCTTAATTAAAAGTAACTTTGAGTAGAGATAAATCATCATCAAAAGTAGTAGTGGTACTGAGATTTTTAATCTGGGCTAATATTTGTTGAAGACTACAGATATTTACTTGAGTACAGTGGATTAACAAATCAAAGAAAGCATTAAAACCCCACAATCTACCATCAGCTTGTAAAACTTCATAAGCGCCATCACTAAAGAGGTATAAAGTGCTATTATCGGCGATTTCTAAAATATCCACTGTAAAATCAATATCAGGCACAAACCCAATGGGTAAATCTAAAGAACTTAATTGGTTGATATTTTTGGCATCTTGATCAATTAATACAGCTGGCGGATGTCCAGCATTCGCATAAATTAATTGATGTGTCAACTGATTGTAAACTCCATACCAAATTGTAAAATACTTATTACCATGACTACTCATTTGAAAACTATGATTAAGAGCTTTTAAAACTTCACCTGGATGACAAAAATTCGTATTGGGGAGCGACTGCGATCGCAACACATTTAAAACAGACATGGACAGTAGTGCTGAACCAACTCCATGTCCAGAAACATCTAAGAGATAAATAGCCAAATTATCATCATCAATCCAGTAATAATCAAAGCAATCTCCCCCCAGCTGCGCCGAAGGAACAAACAAAGCCTCTGTAGTTACAGTACCTACCAGCGGTGATGGTAAGAGTGATCGCACATAATCAGCGGCTTCCGCCAACTCAGCTTCTAAGTTTTGGTTTAACTTTTCTAAAGCTATTTGTTTATTTTTTAAATCCTGATTAAGCTGATATAATCTTAAGCCTGCTCTTACCCGCGCCTTCAACTCATTCATTTCAATCGGCTTAGAAACAAACTCATCTGCACCAGCATCTAATCCTCGAACTCTATCCCCCTCCTCCCCTGGTGCTGCACCCTTTGCAGTCAACAAAATAAAAAACGTAGTCGCTAAATTAGAATCTTCCTTAACTTGACGACACACCTCCAAGCCATCCATTTCTGACATTACCCAGTCACAAATAATCAAAGCCGGACGTAATATTTTCGCTTGTGTAATTCCTGCTTGCCCATTGCTGGCTACAGTAGTATCATAACCCTGATTTTGCAGCGTTCTTTTCAGCGCTACCCGCACTATAGGATCATCATCAATAATCAATATCTTAAACATAAATTTCAATTACATAATATTCCGTTATTTCTTCTTGTGCTTTGCATCCTTTGCGGTTAGTTTATTGTATTCACCACCAAAATTCAAACATTATTAAGGCTAAGAGTGAATAAAAAAATTCATTTAAAAGTTAACACAGACCTCAACGCCACAAGCGAAGTTTTATCCTGGTTTGAGCAAATAAATCAACCCCCCTTATCTAATAAAAAAATTTGGTGGCAATGTCAAACTTTACTCATTGAAGGCTTTGCCAATATTGTAGAACACGCACATAAAAACTTACCCCTAGAAACTCCCATTGAATTAGAAGCCTTGCGATTAAATGAATATATAGAAATTCGCATCTGGTCTTTTGGTCAAGCATTTGATTTACAACAACAATTACAGATAAAACCTGAACTTACAGATAACTTTCAAGAAAGGGGTCGCGGTTTAAAAATTATGGACTCCATAGCAGAAGAATTAAATTATCTGCAAATAGATGATCATCGTCATTGTTTATTTTTGAAAATTAAATATTAACAACTTAAAAAAGCTTGAATTTCTTTAACAAAACTTTCCAACTCCGCCACCAATTCAGTTGTACCAGCACACTGCTGTTGATGACTTAGTTGCTCCAGTTTTTCTGCGACTTGCTGCATAGATATAGCTCCTATATTGGCACTAGCACCCTTGAGATGATGAGCTTCTCGCGCCAATTGCTGAAAATCAAGTGAGGCGATCGCCGCTTTGGTTGCTGCTAAATGTAACTGACTATCTTCAACGAATATTTGTAATAATTCTAGTTCAAATTCGGTATTGTTTTCAGAGAGTTGATGTAAATGTTCCCAATCAATAGCTATATCTTTATGTAATATTAATTGGCTCCAATGTTCTAGTACACTTGCTAATTTATCTTTATTTACTGGTTTACTTAAATAATCATTCATCCCAGCATCTAAACAACTTTGTTGGTCTTCTTTCATGGCATTAGCTGTCATGGCAATTATTACAGGTTGCCGATGACTACAACGCCGAATTTCTTTGGTAGTTTCTAAACCATCTAAAATTGGCATTTGGCAATCCATGAAAATCAAATCATAGGGAATTTCTGCTAATAACTGTAAAACTTCTTGCCCGTTAGCAGCAATATCAGCTTTATAACCTAAGTTTTGTAGTTGCTTTAGGGCAACTTTTTGATTCACTAAGTTATCTTCTGCTATCAAAATTTTTAAATTACATTTAGTCACTTGAGATTGATTAACAATGGGTTGCTCAATTTTTAGAGAATTTTGTCGGACACCTAAGATATTCATGATTGTATCGAGTAGCCGAGATGGTTTAACAGGCTTAACTAAATAGCTAGCAAATCCTATATTTAGTGCTTTTTGAACTTCATTTTTTTGATTAGTAGAAGTCAACATAATTAAAGGAATATCAGCAATCACAGTATTACTTTTAATTTGTATTCCCAAAGTTAAACCATCTACCTCTGGCATTTGCATATCAATTAAAGCCACATCATAAGGTATGCCTTGTGTAGCAGCAATTTGTAAAATCTTTATAGCTTCAGCCGCACTAGCAGCTTCATCTACTTGCATTCCCCAACGGGTGGCTTGATGGTAGATAATTTTGCGGTTAGTAGCATTATCATCCACTACTAACAAGCGGCGATGGGTGAGAATTTCCCCTTCATGTACAGGGGAAACAGACTGAGACTGTTTAGTAAAAGTTAACTCAAACCAAAATTGAGATCCTTTTCCTAACTGACTATTCACACCAATTTTTCCTGCCATCAAACTTACCAATTGCTGACAAATAGTTAATCCCAAACCTGTACCACCATACTTGCGAGTAATGGAAGCATCTACTTGGGTGAAAGGCTGAAAAAGTTTGCTTTGGTCTTCAGCAGAAATACCAATACCTGTATCTGTAACAGAAAAATTGATAGTGGCTGTGTGGAGAGTTTGTGATAGCAATTCCGCTCTAATTATAATCTCACCACTACTGGTAAACTTGATAGCATTACCAATCAAATTCATTAAAATTTGTCGTAACCGACTAGCATCACCTTGTAAATTAATCGGCACATTACGATGAATCAATCCGGCTATTTCTAATCCTTGTTTATGGGCTTGGGGTGCTAATAATTCCAATACTTCTTCTACACAAGTAGACAAGTCAAAATCTAAAGTTTCTAGAATCATTTCTCCAGCTTCTAGTTTTGACAAATCCAAAATTTCATTAATTAAACATAAAAGGGCATCACCACTAATACGAACTGTCTCAACAAAATCACGCTGTTCTGCATTCAAATCAGTTTCTAATAATAAACCAGTCATCCCTAAAACAGCATTCATGGGTGTACGAATTTCATGACTCATATTCGCTAAAAATGCACTTTTTGCTTGAGAAGCCAACTCGGCTTGATGACGGGCAATTTCTAATTCTTGGCGTTGGAGAGTTTCTACTTCTAATAATTGAGCTTGGGCTAAAGCAATACCTACTTGATCAGCAAGCGATCGCAAAAGTTCAATTTCCCAATTATTCCACTCACGAGAATGATCATATTGATGAGTTATGAGTAATCCCCACAATTTATTTTGCAGAAAAATAGGGATAACAAGATTAGCTTTAATTTGATATTTTTTCAGTAATTCCTCATAGCAAGGCTGGATATTAGCTTGCTCAATATCATGAATAATGCCTATTTCTCCCTGATGATATTTCTGAATATAAATATCTGTAAAACAAGGGTCAATCAGATTTTGCTCCATAACTACAGGTAATCCAGGAATTAATGCTTCTTTGAGAACTGTTAAGGAACCATCGGATTGTAATTGCGAAATCACTACACGATCTGCTTGTAGTAGTTCCTGTACTTCTGTGACGCTAGTTTGCAGAATTTCATCGATTTGCAAAGACTCACGAATTTTAAGAGTGATATCGGCTAATAATTGCGATCGCAAGTTTTGTCGTTGTAATTCTTCTTCGGCTTGCTTGCGTTCGGTAATATCAATCCCAGTAGCAATAATATATTCAACTTTCCCCTGTTCATCATTGAGATTAGCATTACTCCAAGCAATTAACCGCCGATTACCATCTTTCGTTAACCAGTAATTTTCATAGTCTTTAACTTTGCGACCAAAAGCAGCTTGTTGTAAAACAGCTTTCACTGCTTCCATCTCTTCTGGAACTAAAAATAAATTCCCAATATATCTATTTCTCACCTCATTAAATGAATAACCAGTAATTTGCTCACAGGCTTGATTAAAACGCACGATTCGCCCCTGTAAATCCAGCACTACTACTAAAACACTGGCTGTATTGAGGATGGCAAAAATAAAATTACGCTCTTGTTTTAATGCTTCCTCTGTGCGTATGCGTTCAGTAACTTCTCGATAAATTAAGTAGTAAACAAAAGCCAAAATCAGAAAACATAGACAAATAGCGATCGCCACAGTCAAAATACTATTACGTCTGCTAATTGTTGCGGCTAAAGACTGTTGTTGTAGTCGTTGATTTTCTTCATTCTCTATTTCACTGATTATCTTACGGATATCATTCATGAGATTTTTACCCTGATTAGTTTTGATTACCTGTAAGCTGGCATCAAATCCATTATTTTGCCGCAAATTTATGGTCTGTTTGATTCCCGCCAATCTCTTGGCTATCAAACTTTTTAGGGTGATAATATGATTTTGTGGATGTAATTTATTTTCTGTTAATATTGTTAATTTTTCAATTTTTTGATCAATCTTATTAACTGCCAAGTTATAAGGCTCTAAATAAGATGCATCACCCGTAAGAATATAACCACGTTGTCCAGTTTCCGCATCCGTGATCAGAGCAATTAATTTTTCTAGAATATTAATTCTTTCTAAAGTTGTTTTTTGTTGGTTATTAATTTCTAGATAAGTTTTTGTATTCTGATATGAAACCATCCCAATTAAAATGAGAATTGCTGATGCTAACCCAAACCCTCCAGCAATTTTTTTAAAAAATTGTAAGCGTACCTTCTTAGATTGTTGACGTTCTTGATTTACCAATACTAAACTATCTAAATTGCGTCGCAGTTCTAGTTGCTTAATAACTTGATTACCTAAAATACGTAAAGCATCTACTTGTTCCGTCGTCAGATTTCGCGGTATTTGGTCAATTACACAAAGCGTCCCCAAACTGTGTCCTTCGGCATTAGTCAGCGGTACACCTGCATAAAAACGGACATTGGGGTCTGATGTCACTAATGGGTTACTAGCAAACCGTTCATCAGTTGTGGCGTCAGGAACAATAAAAACATCACTTTGCAAAATAGCATGGGCGCAAAACGCCACATCACGGGGGGTTTCTAGCGCCTCTAAACCAACTTGAGATTTAAACCATTGACGATTGGTATCAACTAAACTAACCAAGGCAATGGGAGTACCGCAAATATACGAAGCTAAACGAGTTAGTTCATCAAAAGACTCTTCTGCGGGAGTATCCAGAATTTTGTATTGTAAAAGCGCCTCAATTCTTGCTGCTTCGTCATCAGGTAATGATGCTTTCATTGGTGCTAATCCATGCCTATCGTCATTATTCGTGGTTGGTCAGATGATTGTTAGTGTTATTAATAATGACACAGGTAATTCAGTATGTCAGAAAAGTAAATTAATATGAATCCATCAGACATATAATTAGCTTGATCTGTAAGGGTTCACATCTACAAAAAAATCTAGATTATTAAATTTATGTATTTTTTATGGTCTTTATGTTAATTAGCTAACTATTCAGGGAATCATATCTATATAGCTTGATGACTTCTTCCATAACAGCCTGCCATCAAAACCTTGTCTACTTTGAAAACTGTAGTTTGTAATCAAGATTATGAGATTGCTTCCTGGCGTCGTAATGACAAAAACTCCACTTTTCATGATGGACAAGCGCCTACAACTCACTGATGCAGAATTTCAGGAATTTATTAATTACCTAAAGCTTCAAGTAACCACAGAGTAAGTATTCTAATTCTCAGAAAGCATGAGAATAAACCGGGGTTGTGGCCGCTTGCCTGCATACATAGACAGAAATTTTCTAGATAATATCTATATTTAGGTATATACGAAATCTTTCCATATATTTACCGTCTTTTGGGTAGATATCCCAAAAAATTCTGAATAACATCGTATTAAGACATATTAGACGTAAATTTTAAGTTCTAACCTTTGAGTTATGAATTTCTGATAGAGAGTGCTTACTGTTAAGTGTGCTTATAAATTATGTTGAAGCATCGCAAGTATTATTAACGCACCTGCTATTGTTCAGAGCAAAGATTTAGAGAGCAATGCATTATGTCTACCCACCTAGAATCAAAATCTTATCCTTCAGAGAGGCAGCAAGCTGCTAGTTTACTAAGATCATTGGGGTGGAGTGGGTTTTGGATACAATTGGTTTTAACCATCGTTTCTGGACTCATTTTAGGGTTCGCGATTCTTGATCCGAATCTCAATCTCAATCTCAAGTCAGGGATCGGGTTGCTGTCAGTGATTGGGGGAATTGCGGCTTTAAGCTTAAGCATTTACTGGTTTTTTCGCTACGTTCATCTTGGGCAGCAATTGTCAGCCCCAGAACCAGCTTTACATCCTAGCCGCAAGGAAATAATTCAACTTTTGCAACTAGGAGTTTCAGTCAACTTGGCAGCAATGTTATTGACGTTAGTCGGTATCGAAACAATTATTGGAGCATTGCTTCTCAAAACATTATCAGTTCCACAAGGTGCTGCTGTCTATCGCACAGGGCAACTGATTGAGCCTATTGATATTTTTGTTGTCCAAGCAAATATCAGCATGATTGTGGCTCAATTTGTGGGAATTGGCATTCCATTTTGGCTTGCAAGTCGTGTCAAGGCAAATGCATCTAAAGATTGACGAGTCTAGATAAAATCGGAATGCACCAGATTATAAACTTCACCTAAAAATCTTCATCATCAACGAAAAACTCAGCATCGTCATCTAACCTAGATTGACCTTGCCAAGAACCCGCCAGACCCCACAGAGGTTGCAGTAATGCCATACCAATTAAACCAATACCGGCACTGAAGGCCAACACCAAACCAACAGGTATTTGAATTGATTGAAATGTTAAGAATTTTAAAGATACCAGTGTGGCGTTTTGGACGGAAATAATTGCGATCGCCACTACCCAAATAGCCGCTACTAGAGATATTAAAATAGGAGTCAAAGTTTTCATAATAATTTACTTCCCCTCTCCTCTTGGGAAGGAGAGAGGTTAGAGGTGAGGTTTTACTAAACTACTACTGTTTCTAGTTTAGCGATGGCATTTTCCATTTCTTGAGCGATTTTGCTCAGTTTCTCTGGAGAGTTAGTTTCCATGTAAACGCGTACCAGGGGTTCTGTGCCGGAAGGACGCAGTAAAATCCAGCTACCTTCTTCTAAATACAATTTAATACCGTCTTTGCGTCCGACTTCTTTGACTTTAATCCCGGCTACCTCAGTAGGGGGATTTTTCGTAAAGGAGTCGATGACAGCGGTTTTGTGTGCTTCTGTCAGATGCAAGTCCAGACGGTTATTGTAAAGTGGGCCATCAGCTTCGGCGATCGCTTCTTTCACAAGTTGACTCAAGGGTTTACCTTCATAGGCGATGGCTTCGGCCACCAACATATCAGCTAAAATGCCGTCTTTTTCGGGAATATGCCCAATTACACTTAAACCGCCTGATTCTTCACCGCCAATCAGTACGGTAGTTTCCCGCATTTTTTCACCGATGTATTTAAAACCAACGGCTGTTTCATAAATTGGCAACCCATGTTTAGCGGCAAAATTATCCAGCAGGTGAGTTGTAGCTACAGTACGGACTATAGCGCCGCTTTTACCTCTATTTTTAATTAAATGACGTGCTAACAACAGCAACACGGTATTAGGAGTCAGGAAATTACCTAATTCATCCACAATACCAAAGCGATCAGCATCACCATCTGTAGCCAAGCCTAAATCAGCTTTATCGGCACGTACTGCTTCCACTAACCCAACCAATTGTTCGCCTTTAGGTTCGGGCATTCCGCCGCCAAATAACACATCCCGTTTGATGTTGAAGCTTTCTAATTGACAACCGCAGTATTGTAAAACTTCATCCAAGTAGCCGCGAGAGGTAGAATAAAGGGCATCGTACTTTACCTTTAAATTCGCACTTCTGATCCGTTCTACATCGAGTAAGGTGTAGATAAATTTTAGGTAATCTGGTTTGGGATCAAAAATGGAAATTTTACCAATAGGAATACTATCGGGTAGTGCATCCGATGCACTTTCAATATTTGCCACAATAGTATCAGTAATCTCTGGAGTGGCAGGCCCAGCATAATCAGGGATATATTTAATCCCACAGTAAGGTGCTGGATTATGGCTGGCGGTAAACATTAACGCCCCAGCGGAATTTAAGAGACGGGCGTTGTAGGCAATTACTGGTGTAGGGCAATCCCGATCAGTAATTTTCACAGTCCAACCCAAGTCTGCTAGGACTTCAGCCGCTGTTTGGGCAAACTGGTCAGCTAAAAACCGAGTATCGTAGGCAATAAGAACTGGTCTATCTTTTGAATAGGCTGTTTCGAGGTAACTTGCGATCGCTCTTGTTACTTTCCGCACATTGGGAAAAGTAAAATCATCGGCAATAATCCCTCTCCAACCGTCAGTACCAAACTTTATCTTGCTGGAATTACTACTAGCGCTCATAGATGCCACTGTCTCCCGTCCATCTTCAATACTATAGGAAGCTTCCCGCAAAGCGTGCGTAGCCGCAAGTCTCCCCGAACGTATTTTTTCTCACTGCTATTGAGCAATGTCAACTCCTGATCGACCTTTTGCCAGTTATCACCTTTGGTCTCTAGTTGCCCCAGCTACAGGGCAAGAACGTTGGCATTGCCAGATGAGACGGGGATTTATCAAAGCACGTCAACATGAGCCACAAGTTAAAGCACTATTAGGTAAAGCTACTGCACCCCAGCGGATTGGCATCCTCGCCCAAAAAGGCGTTTATGAATTCCATCATAATAGACATTTGTTACAGCAATCAGACGGTGTAGAACAAGTTGCACAAATTCTCAAATTAAATAACTCAACTTATCAAGTACAACAGCGCGTGTTGCAAATTTTACAAAAATATTATGATGAACCATTATTAATCAACAAACAAATTATCCAATTAACTCCGGGGGATGAGGGATTTCCCAAACCTATTTTTATTGATCAAGAAGCTTACCGCTTCCGTTTATATGCGGCCATGGACTGCGTTTTTATTGAATCCGATCGCACCTTACATATTTTAGATTTCAAAACGGGTAAATCTGCTTTTGACCACAGACAAGCATTAGTTTATTTACTAGCTGCTCGTTATCTTTATCCTGGATTACCGGCGGTAGCATCGTTTTATAACTTAGAACTAGCTAAAAAATCTGATTTAATTAGCATCAATAATAGCGAATTAGAATCATTAAAGCTTGATTTAGCAAACATTGCCCACAAGCATCAATACGACTTGCAAAAATATCACGAAAAAACTACCAATTTCAGCAAAATTTTTCCTCCTAATCCAGGTTACCACTGCCGATTTTGCCCATTTCACCCTATATGTGAATTTTCCGAGCCAGGCTCTCAAGTTCATTCCATGCCTACCTTGAAAAATCATGAATCGCAGAAAAAGGGACTAGAGACTAGGGACTAGAGAAATGACCAAAAAATGACAACAAAATTCAAATTATATTAGCTTCATATTCTGTAATTGCTCCCAATGCTACAAGTGTTTGTTGCTGAGACTGCGTTAAACCAAAAGCACCTGTAATATTCATTTGTTCGTAAGGTCTGGGAGTGCGAAGCACTTTAACACATTCACCAGTGTCAACATCCCATAGTTGGATAGTTTGGTCTTCGCTACTACTGGCTAAGAGAGGTTTTTTATCTGAGTGAAGATAGATAAAAACAACTGCATAAATCCATCGTGTATGACCCTGTAGCATTTTTAAACATTCCCCAGTTTCAAGATCCCAAATTCTCACAGTTCCATCAGCACCACCACTAGCTAATAGACGACCATCTGGGCTATAAGCTACTGTAATTATTGGTTCAGTATGTCCTTTTAGGGTTTTTATGCATTCGCAGGATTCAACATCCCAAATTTTGATTGTTTTATCTTCGCTACCACTGGCTAAGGTTTTACCATCAGGGCTGAACTTAGTTAGCCAAACTGCATTACTATGTCCTGTAAAAATTTTGCAACATTCTTTTGTCGCTACATCCCAACCTCTAATTACTTCTTCTGCACCAGAACTAACCAAAAGCTTACCATCAGGACTGTAAGTGACAAAGGCGATCGCATGATTATGATGAAATAAATAAATACATTCCCCTGTATTCACATCCCACAGCCTCATCTGACGGTCAGTAGCACCAGTAGCTAAAGTTGTACCATCAGGACTGTAAGCTAGAGAAATTAACCACTCTGTATGACCACGACAAATATGTAAGCATTTTCCTGTTTGTGCGTCCCAAATTCTCACAGTTCCATCAGCACCACCACTAGCCAAAGTCTTACCGTCAGGACTATAAGCTACTGTTCGCACCCAATGGGTATGACCTTGCAAAGTCTTCAAACATTTTCCCGTTTGAATATCCCACAGTTTCACTGTCTGGTCTTCATGACCACTGGCTAAAATTTGCGGCGGAGAATTATTCATCAATGGAGAAACAGCCAGCGCCCACACACCGCTACTGTACCCTGGGAAGGTTCTTGTACAACGTCCTGTGCGAATATCCCAAAACTTGATGGTTTGGTCTTCATCACTAGCAATGAGAGTTTGACCGTCGGGACTAAAAACCAGGGAACGAATACCATTGGTATGTCCTTGTAAAGTTTGGCGACATTCTCCTGTGTGCATATCCCAAAGAAGAATTATGGTATCAGCACCGCCACTGGCTAAAATTTTGCCATCCTGACTACAAGCTAAACACCAAACAGCGCCTATATGACCATTAAGTGTGGCTAAAGAATTTCCTGTATCTACACACCAAAACTTGATAGTACAATCAGCACTACCACTGGCTAAGGTTTTACCATCTGTACTAAATACTACAGCCCAAATTACATCTGTGTGTTCTTGCAGGGTTTTCAAGCATTCCCCTGTGGTTACATCCCAGAGTTTAATTGTATGTTCAGCACTACCACTAGCTAAAATTTGAGCATTTGGAGTCAAAGCAATAGACCAAATCCAATTTGTATGTCCTAGCAGAGTTTTTAAACATTCCCCTGTTTCGATATCCCAAAAGCGAATTGTGAGATCAGCGCCGCTACTTGCTAGTACTGAATGATTGTGACTTTCAACCAAATATATACACCAAATAAAACCAGTATGACCTGTGTAAGTTTGCAGACATTGACCTGTTTGACAATTCCATTTTTTGATAATTCGTTCATCACTACCACTAAATAAAGTTTGACCATCAGCGCTAAAAACCAGAGAACGCGCCCAACCTCCATGTGCTTCCCAACTTAAGCGTTGCTGTCCGTCTGAGATTTGCCAAAGAGAAATTTTCCCATGACTATCGCCTGTTGCTAACAAAGTACCATCAGGACTAATTGCTACTGTAAAGGTGTAACTAAGATTGGCTGTAAAGGTAGATTTTGTTAAATCTGAGTGAGCAAAGTTAGTATTGTGTAAGTTAATACCTTTTAAATCAGCTTGCCAAATTGTTAAATAAGAAAAATCATAATTACTTAAATCAACTTGCATTTGTCGGAGTAAATTAATTGTGTTGCCGCCCGTATATCCGGTATCAATCGGTTTTTGTTTCCGTAAAGATGCCAGAATTATGATTAGGTGTGCAGCAATGCGTTGAGTATCACCAAAAGTAGCAAGTAATTGTTTAATTATAGGGTTGAGAATGAGGTAAATTTGAATTTCTTGAATATAATCTTTAGTAGTCGCTTTAATTAGCGCATGGGTTTTGAATAAGGCAACATTTTGAGTATTAATTTCATCACAGACTTGTTGAATTAAACAACTGGTCATATATTCCATTAACACAGGCTGTAATGTAAACAAGCCACTGCCTTTTTCAATTAGACTACGCCTTTCTAAACTTGCTAGTGCTTCTAGAAGTTGCACCGAAGAAATTGGAGAAAGTAAATCAGAGTGAATTTCTTTAAAATTTACAGGTTCGCGGTTGATGGCTAACCAGTACATCACTTGTTTTTCTAAATCTGATAATCGTTGAAATTGTTGTTCGATTAAATCTTGAATATCACCGAAAACTACAGTTCCTTCAGCCAGGAAATTGCCGATTTGACTATCAAATAAATCACGAATGGTAGTAGCGACAATCTTCAATGCCAATGGATTACCTGCGTAAGACTGAATTAAACTTTGCCATTCATGTTTTGCAGCAGTAAAACTTCCTTTACAATTAAAAATTGCTTGTCCATCAGTAATTGATAACCCTGATAATGACAAAGACTTGACTGGTAACATTTCACCTTCTAATATTGCCACTTCTCTAGGTTTTTCTCGACTGGTTAGCAGTAAACAACTTTGATGACGAGATTCACCAATTCTTTTAAACAATTCTCCGTAAACTTCATAACCGGGACGATATTGACCTGTGCGACCTTCACAACCATTCAAAATAATCTCTGCATTATCGAGAATTATTAGACAGCGATGTTTTTGCAGATAGGTAAGTAATAAAGAAATATGCTCAAAGATAGATGCAGATACATGACTTTCCTGATGATGAGAAAGAACTTGAATCAGATTAGTTAACAGTGATGTAATTGTAGGGGAATTTTGGAGCGATCGCCAAATCACATACTCAAACTTGTTCTGAAGTCTTTCACCCAATTTCACAGATAAAGAAGTTTTGCCAATTCCCCCGATTCCTAATAGCGCCACTAGCCGACAACGGTCTTGAATAATCCATTTTTCTAAAGTTGTTAGTTCTTGTGAACGACCATAAAAAATAGATACATCAGGCGCTTCACCCCAGTCATAATGGGGAGTGGTAGTAATGAGTTGTTGGGAGTACCATCTTCTGAGGGAGGCGCGGAGGTTATCTTTAGTTACTTTTTCCCCCATCGCTTGAGAAAGACTTTTCCACAGTCGAAAGCCCACAATTTTGATGTAGTCAGCATCATAACCAAATTCTTCGGCAATTTCTGGATAGGTTTTTTGTTCCCAAGACTGTCGCAAGATGATTTCTTGTAAATCATTTAAAGATGCGGTTCCCAAAATGCTTTCTACAATTACTAAGGCTTCTTCGACAGTCATTTGTCTAATATTGCTTACTAAAGATAACTATGATTGATAACTTTAAATAACTTTTAATTACTGCAAATAATTAGCAGCTTTTCTATGATGCTATCAGTTGTTGATTCCCAAGAAACAGCAACTTTAAATCATTCACAAAATCATTGGAATTATTTTAATCTATGACTACCACCTTACAAAGACGCTCTAGCGTTAATGTCTGGGAACGTTTCTGTGAGTGGATTACTAGCACTGATAACCGTCTTTACATCGGTTGGTTTGGTGTTTTGATGATTCCCACTCTTTTAACTGCCACCACTTGCTTTATCATCGCCTTTATTGCTGCACCCCCTGTGGATATCGATGGTATCCGCGAACCTGTTGCCGGTTCTTTAATTTATGGCAATAACATTATTTCTGGTGCAGTTGTGCCTTCTTCTAACGCCATTGGCTTACACTTCTACCCCATCTGGGAAGCGGCTTCTTTAGATGAGTGGTTGTACAACGGTGGCCCTTACCAGCTAATTATTTTTCACTTCTTGATTGGTTGCGCCTGTTATTTGGGTCGTCAGTGGGAGTTATCTTACCGCTTAGGGATGCGTCCTTGGATTTGCGTAGCTTACAGCGCACCTTTAGCTAGTGCTACCGCAGTCTTTTTGATTTACCCCATCGGTCAAGGTTCTTTTTCTGATGGTATGCCTTTGGGTATCTCTGGAACATTTAATTTTATGTTGGTGTTCCAAGCAGAACACAATATTTTGATGCATCCATTTCACATGTTGGGTGTAGCAGGAGTTTTCGGTGGTGCATTATTTAGTGCTATGCACGGTTCACTTGTGACATCTTCCTTAGTACGTGAGACAACTGAAACTGAGTCTCAAAACTATGGTTATAAATTTGGTCAAGAACAAGAAACCTACAATATTATAGCTGCCCACGGTTACTTTGGTCGTTTAGTGGGAAGGCTGAATGAGGCAGTATTGGGGACTGCGGCTAATAGTCGTACTCTTCACTTCTTGTTGGCAGCTTGGCCTGTTGTTGGTATCTGGTTCACTGCTTTGGGTATCAGCACAATGGCGTTTAATTTGAACGGGTTTAACTTCAATCAATCCGTACTTGATGCCCAAGGGCGGGTAATTAGCACCTGGGCTGATGTGATTAACCGGGCAAATTTAGGGATGGAAGTGATGCATGAACGTAACGCGCACAACTTCCCTCTAGACTTGGCAACAAATGAAGCCGCACCTGTAGCTTTAACCGCTCCAGCTATTAACAGCTAAGGGCGTTGTTCAAGGTTGAATAGTCGTTTTCTATGATTGCTTAATTGTGGGGATGGTGTACTCCATCCTCATTTTTTAATGAGAATTTTCAGCTATGCTTAAATTGATGCTATTTTTGTCATCTATTTAAACATCACATCTATGTCTCAAAACCAAACAGTCCGTACAACCATCACTTTACCTCTAGAAGTGTTAGCTGCTACTGACGAAGTAGTTAGTCAAGGAAAAGCCAAGAGTCGCAATGAATTTGTTGCTCAAGCAATTTTACATGAGTTGGAAGCATTAAAACGGGCAGAAATTGATGCTGCACTAGTGGAAATGACTCAAGATCAAGAGTATCAAGCCGAAGTACTCAAGATGGATGCGGAGTTTGCTGTAGCAAGTTGGGAAGCCTTGGAATTAGGAGAATCCCCAGCATGAGGAGGGGAGAAGTTTATGATGCTCGACTTGAACCGATAGAGGGATCTGAACAAGGTGGAACACGTCCTGTAATTATTGTTAGCCGAGATGTAATCGCTGCTAATAGTCCTGTAGTGTTAGCTGTTCCCTGTACTACTTACAAAGCTGGTAAAAAAGTTTATCCTACTCAAGTATTAATCAAAGCCCCAGAGGGAGGATTAACCAATAATTCTATTGCTATGACAGATCAGGTGCGAGTATTATCTAAAACTCGCTTTTTGAGTTTACGAGGAATACTTAGTGATGAAACAATGACTTTGCTAAATCAGGCTTTGTTAATTGCTTTAGATTTACCAGGGTAAGTCGCCTCGTGGGAAATTTAGCGCCGATATATAGTATATGAAAGAGTCATTGGGAGGCAGCGATCGCCATGAGCGTGATTGTGGCTAAATGGACGATTGACGATTATCATCGCATGATTGAGGCTGGCATTTTATGCGATCGCCAAGTGGAATTACTGGAAGGAGAAATCGTTGAAATGTCGCCAGAAGGAGAACCCCACGCATATTGTAGTGATGAAGCGGGTGAATATCTAGCAAAATTATTAGGCGATCGCGCCAAAGTTCGTCAAGCTAAACCTATCACCCTACCCAACGACTCAGAACCCGAACCGGATATTGCCATTGTCCAACGTTTAGGAAGGGAATATCGAGAGCATCATCCTTATCCAGAGAATATTTACTGGTTGATTGAGTATGCAAATTCTAGTTTAGAGAAAGATTTAGAGCTAAAAAGCAAAATCTACGCCGCAGCCGGGATTTTAGAATATTGGGTTGTAAATCTCAAAAAGTCACATCTAGTGGTGTTTCGAGACATCTTAGATGGTGAATACGCTACAAAACAGACATTGACTACAGGAACTATTCAACCATTGGCATTTCCAGATATATCTGTTTCGGTAGAAGATATATGCGATCGCTCTTAGATTTAATTGACATCCTCTCCCGCTAAATACAAGATTGTAGCGGGAGATTCCAACATCACT
>NZ_CAWUDE010000020.1:0-89920 GCF_963920895.1 Anabaena sp. CCY 9613 | reverse complement strand
TACATTGCGTTCGCGGAGCGTTCCGAAGGAAAGCAATTAGCGGTGAGAGTGTCAAGCCACCCGTCTCCACGCTAACCAAACCCGCAAGATTAGCGGCGTTCCTTACATAGCTCATTTACTAAGTGTGGCAGCACTCGTACTAGAAGCAGGCGGTACTGAAGAAGAAGCGATCGCTGGTTTATTACATGATGCGGTGGAAGATCAGGGAGGACAATCCACTCGTGAAGATATACGTCAGCTTTTTGGTGAGACGGTTGTCGCCATAGTTGATGGTTGTACTGAATCTGATGCTTATCCTAAAGCACCTTGGGAAGAACGCAAGAAAACATATTTGTACAACCTACGTCTTGCTTCTCCTCCTATACGACGAGTATCTTTAGCCGATAAGCTGCACAATGCCAGGTCACTACTTGCTGATTACCGACAACATGGCAGCAGTATTTGGAATCAGTTCAAAGCTGGCAAAGATGGAACTCTGTGGTTTTATCAAGAATTACAGCAAATATATAGTGAGACTGGCTCGGATTTCATGACTCAGGAATTTTCATGCGTAATTCAAGAGCTTAATCAAGACGTTTAATCTCCATTCAGGGTAATGGTTTGTGGAAACTTTTGTTGAATCGCCAACGGCGCGATCGCTTGCCAAGTTTTAGTCCCCGTGAGGGGATTTAGTAAATGGAAACTTTTACAGTTACGTTACCGCTAGCAGTTTTGAAAGTGTTTCAGTCCCCGTGAGGGGATTTAGTAAATGGAAACTAATTATTCGCTGTTCATCTACAGGTTTAATTTTGGCGTTTCAGTCCCCGTGAGGGGATTTAGTAAATGGAAACCCAACGATGACCCAAGTAAAGCTGACTTGGGGAGGTTTCAGTCCCCGTGAGGGGATTTAGTAAATGGAAACGGAGGAGACGACTAATGATAAAACGTGAAGGTGGAAGTTTCAGTCCCCGTGAGGGGATTTAGTAAATGGAAACCCAGTACGCTGTTTCAACTGAGCTAGAGTATCTTCAATGTTTCAGTCCCCGTGAGGGGATTTAGTAAATGGAAACTTATAGGATATTCACAACTGGATTGCCTGCCGAAGTGTTTCAGTCCCCGTGAGGGGATTTAGTAAATGGAAACCGCTCGGTGCTGAAACTGTTACAGAGCAAGCTTCCTGGGAAGCATTTTGACAAACCTCAAAATTAGGTCGATTTCAGCCACTATTATTGCTACTGATTCTCAACTTCCCTAATAGTTGAAACGCTGTAATTATTTACTTGTCAAGGTTCTGGCGTTTTTGGCAAACCCCCCAGGGTTTTTGACCTCACTATAGGTTTGCCAAACATCAAGTTGTTAGATTCATTTTAAAATTATTGCTTCATTTTGTCGAGCTTTTATCCATATATTGTAGTATTGTGAACTCATCAATGTTATTTCTTCCGCACCAAATCTATAAGATAGTAAACAATAGGTTTGGGTTGGCTAATTACGAAACGCAAATAAGCCTGGTTTTGAGCGATCTTATGCCATCAAGTCATCACTTGCGGGTTCTCCTGGATAAAGGCGATCGCTCTGAATATCTGTCAAACTATATAAACATTGTTGGGGAAAAGTCGAGAATGGCAAGTTGGTTTCACCTGATGCTAAATCTCTAGCATTTTCGTAGGCTTCTGGTAATGCTTCTTCAATGTAAGGCTTCAGGCTGGGATTTTCGTTCAATAAATTGATAATTTCCCGCCGTTGTACTCGAATTGTTGCTAACCAACTCCGACTGCGTTTGCTTGATTGAAATTCCCACTTGAGTAAATGTGCAATTAAAATGCTCAAGCGATTTCGTAATTCTTGACGTTCCCTTCTCCCCAAAGATGCGATTTCCTCGATTAAATTGGGCAAATCAAGCTGGTTCCATTCCTGTCCACGCAGCAGGTTGGCTTGTTGCTGAGTCCAGGCGTAAAAGTCTGTTTCATAGAGGTTGGCTTTCAGGTTTGCCGATGATTTTCCGGTTTGTGGTGTTTGCATTCTTTCATTCCATCAAATTATCACTTACAGGTTCACCTGGGTAAAAGCGATCGCTCTGAATTTCTTCTAGAGTATAAGGACAATCTGGGGGAAATGTCTTCAAAGGTAGGTTGGTTTCTCCAGCAGCTAAAGCAGTTGCTTTGAAGTAAGCTTTTTGCAGCATTTCTTGTAGGTAGGGTTGGAGACTGGGGTTTTCTGTCAACAATTCCCACGTATCTATACGCTGGACACGAATCGTATTCAACCAACTCCGACTGCGTTTGCTTAATTGAAATTCCCACTTGAGTAAATGTGCAATTAAAATGCTCAAGCGATTTCGTAATTCTTGACGTTCCCTTCTCCCCAAAGATGCGATTTCCTCGATTAAATTGGGCAAATCAAGCTGGTTCCATTCCCGTTCATGCAGCAGGTTGGCTTGTTGCTGAGTCCAAGCGTAAAAGTCTGTTTCATAGAGGTTGGCTTTCAGGTTTGCCGATGATGTTCCGGTTTGTGGTGTTTGCATGGTCAAAACCTGGGGGATATTCTTTCATTTTAATGGAGATGCGATCGCTTTAAAAAACCCCGCTTCCATTCCTCTTTTCGACGCGGGGAGAGGCTTAAAAACACTATTTTTTCGTACCAAACTGTAGATTTTTTGCCCCTTCCCTCGTAGGGAAGGGGTTGGGGTTAGGTTCCGTCGAACTCACGTCATTTTAATGAAGATGCGATCGCCTCCCACATCTTTTACAAAATTAAAATGTGACTACACTCCGAATTGATTCGCCTTTGTGCATCAAATCAAAAGCATCATTAATCTGCTCAATCGGCATCACATGAGTAATTAAATCATCAATATTTATCTTCCCGTCCATATACCAATCCACAATTTTCGGCACATCAGTACGCCCCCTCGCACCACCAAAGGCTGAACCTTTCCAAACGCGCCCGGTGACTAATTGAAACGGACGAGTGCGAATTTCTTGTCCAGCACCCGCAACACCAATAACCACACTTACACCCCAACCTTTATGGCAGCATTCTAAGGCTTGACGCATGACATTGACATTGCCAATACATTCAAAACTATAATCAGCACCGCCTTTGGTTAAATCTACCAAGTAGGGGACTAAATCACCTTCCACTTCTTGGGGATTCACAAAATGTGTCATCCCAAACTTTTCTGCTAAAGCGCGTTTACTGGGATTAATATCTACACCGACAATCATATTTGCGCCCACCATCCGCGCCCCTTGGATGACATTTAAGCCAATCCCACCTAAGCCGAAAACCACGACATTAGCGCCTGGTTCCACTTTGGCTGTATTAATAACTGCACCCACACCAGTAGTTACACCACAACCGATATAACAAACCTTATCAAATGGAGCATCTGGGCGAATTTTCGCCACAGCAATTTCTGGTAGCACTGTGTAGTTAGAAAACGTAGATGTCCCCATGTAATGATGAATCATTTCTCCCCCAATACTAAAGCGACTAGTGCCATTAGGCATAACACCACGTCCTTGGGTGAGGCGAATTGCTTGACAAAGATTGGTTTTGAAGCTCAGACAATATTCACACTGTCGGCATTCTGGGGTATAAAGAGGGATTACATGATCTCCGGGTTTAACGCTAGTTACACCAGCGCCCACCTCCACCACCACACCCGCACCTTCATGTCCTAAAATTGCGGGAAACAAACCTTCAGGATCATCACCAGAGAGAGTGTAAGCATCGGTATGGCAAACCCCAGAAGCTTTAATCTCAATTAATACTTCTCCGACTTGGGGTGACCCTAGTTCAACGGTTTCAATAGTTAACGGCTTACCCGCGCCGTAAGCTACGGCTGCTTTAACTTCCAAAATTAGTCTTCCTGTATAAAAGTTGCATCAATGGGTTGTTTTGAGTTTATACCGGGGAATGGTGAGAGAAAGTTTTTGTTACTCTTTTGTAAATTAACTATAAAATTGCTTTTTGCTATGACATTGGTACATTAGTTACAGGTGGTAAACCTGGATAATGATACCGATCCGCCATTATTTTGTTAACTTTGATCTTATCTCTATTTTCGCAAAGCTTATGAACCCTGCCCTAACTAGAATTGGCGCTCAAATGTCCAACTTAACTGGCGTCCGAGCGATTATGAAGGACATTATCGAAACGTTAAAAGCTGGGGCGGGGCAAGAATTTATGAATTTGAGTGCCGGTAACCCGTTGATTTTGCCGGAGGTGGAACAGTTATGGCGGGATTGTACCGCGGAATTATTGGCTAGTCCAGACTACGGCGAAGTGGTTTGTCGTTACGGTTCTAGTCAAGGTTATGGGCCCTTAATTGAGGCGATCGCCAATGACTTTAACAACCGCTATGGTTTAAAGTTGACGGAACGTAATATCCTGATTACACCCGGCAGCCAAAGCCTTTATTTCTACGCTGCTAATGCCTTTGGAGGCTACACAACTGACGGTGACCTCAAACAAATCGTTTTGCCCCTCAGTCCCGATTATACGGGTTACGGCGGCGTTACTTTAGTTCCAGAAGCCTTAATCGCTTACAAACCCACCCTAGATATTGATGCAGCTGCTCACAGATTTAAATATCGTCCAGATTTTAGCCAACTAGCAATTACAGAAAATACGGGTTGTGTGATTTTCTCTCGTCCTTGTAACCCCACGGGTAATGTTCTCAGTGACGAAGAAGTTAAAAAAATTGCTGCTTTAGCTGCACCTTTTGATGTGCCTGTGTTGATTGATTCAGCTTATGCACCTCCTTTCCCGGCGTTAAACTTTACGGAAATGACACCTGTATTTGGTGGTAATATTTTGCACTGCATGAGTTTATCCAAGGTGGGATTACCCGGTGAACGCATTGGTGTGGCTATTGGTGATGAAAGCATGATTCAAGTTCTGGAGTGCTTCCAGACAAATTTGTGTATTCATCCATCAAGATATGGACAGGCGATTGCAGCTTTGGCAATTAATTCTGGTGCTTTGCCAGCAATAGCCGCAGATGTTATTCGCCCCTTTTATCAGAAAAAATTCACTGTATTAGAAGATACGTTAGATGCAGCCATGCCTCAGGATTTACCTTGGTTCTTGCATCGGGGTGAAGGGGCCATATTTGCTTGGTTGTGGTTACAGGATCTACCAATTACTGATTGGGAATTTTACCAGCAACTCAAGCAGGTGGGTGTAATTGTTGTCCCTGGTAGTACGTTCTTCCCTGGTTTGCGGGAAGAGTGGCCACACAAGCATCAATGTTTACGTATTAGTTTGACTGGTAGTGATGAGGAAATTGTCACGGGAATGCAGCGTTTAGCAAAAGTGGCTGAACAAGTTTATCAGCGTGCTGTTGTGAGTGCATAAGATTATGGGAACGAACCGCCAAGGCGCGAAGGGCGCGAAGAAGAAGCAGGGGAGCAGGGAGCAGGGAGCAGGGGGGAAGTTTACCAACCCATTCCCTACTGCTGATGAATGGTTGGAAATTGGTAAGATTGTCTCTCCTCAAGGGTTATGTGGGGAGTTGCGGGTATATCCCCAATCGGATTTTCCGGAACGATTTGAGGTTCCGGGAACACGTTGGTTGTTGCGTCCGGGTGAGAGGGAACCGCAGCCTGTGGAGTTGTTGGGGGGACGTTATATTGAAGGGAAAAATTTGTATGTGATTGAGTTGGCTGGGGTGGAAGATCGTAACCAAGCTGAAGAGATGCGTGGTTGTAAATTGATGGTTCCCGCAAGCGATCGCCCCCAATTGGGTGAAGATGAATATCATGTCATCGATTTGATTGGTGTGGAAGTTTTCATGCAAGAATCTGGAGAACTTGTGGGTACTGTGGTAGATGTGATTCCGGCTGGTAATGATTTACTGGAAGTAAAGTTGCATCAACAAAATGAAGTTAGTGAGGGAGAAAAAACAAAATCTCCCCAGACCATTTTGATCCCATTTGTCACTGCCATCGCACCTGTCGTAGATTTACCAGGACATCGTATTGAAATTACGCCACCCCCTGGGTTAATGGAATTAGCGATTTGAATTTTTTTACGGGATCTGGAAAATCTCTTGCCTGTTTTGACTTCCAAGGCAGCGGTTTCACCGTCCCAATGAAGGCAAAAAACTCACAATACCTGGGAAAGCGATAATTAAGACCAAAACCAACATTTGCAGCAAAATAAATGGGATAACACCGCGATAAATATCAGATGTGCTGACTTCTGGAGGGGCGACACCACGTAAATAAAATAAGGCAAAACCAAAGGGAGGTGTGAGGAAGGAAGTTTGCAGATTTGCTCCCAAAATCACACCATACCAAATCAAGTCAATGCCTAACTTTTCGGCAACTGGTACAAACAACGGCACAACTATAAAGGCTATCTCGAAAAAGTCGATAAAAAAGCCGAGAATAAATACCGTTGTCATGCTGACAATCAAAAAGCCGATTTCGCCGCCGGGAAGATTGGCGAGGACATCGAACATAAATTGATCACCATTCACTCCTCGGAATACTAAGCTAAAGGCTGTGGAACCCAACAGAATGAAAATCACCATGCTAGTGATTTTTAAAGTGGCATCACAAACTTGACGCAGAGATTCTAAAGTTAATTGACGGTTTGCAGCAGCCAAGGCGATCGCACCAGCACAACCTACAGCACCGGCTTCTGTGGGAGTAGCAAAGCCAAAAAAGATACTCCCCAATACTAATAAAATCAGGATTAACGGCGGTAGCATCACCTGAATTATCCTTCCTCCCAAAGCTTTACCGCCAATCTCTCGCACCTCGGCAGGCAAGGCTGGTGCTAATTCTGGTTTTAAAAATGCCACTATCAGCACATGTAAAGCAAATGCACCTGACATCATCAAACCGGGAATCAACGAACCGATAAACAAATCACCTACCGAAATTCCCAACTGATCGCCCAAAACCACCAAAACCACACTCGGCGGGATAATTTGTCCTAAAGTACCCGAAGCCGCAATCACACCAGTAGCTAATTGTTTGTTGTATCCATAGCGCAGCATAATCGGCAGGGAAATTAACCCCATGGCCACTACTGTTGCTGCTACCACACCTGTAGTTGCAGCCAACAACGCACCCACTAACACCACAGCTAAAGCCAGTCCGCCACGTAAGCGTCCCAACAAAATCCCCATTGTTTCTAATAATCTCTCAGCTATGCCAGATTTCTCCAGCATTGACCCCATAAATATGAAGTAAGGGATCGCTAAAAGAGTGTAGTTTGCCATGATGCCAAAGATTCGCTGGGGCATGGCGGTAAGAAATATGGGGTCAAATACACCGAGGGCAATTCCCACAATGCCAAATAAGATTGCCACCCCACCCAGGGAAAAAGCCACAGGATATCCCAGCGATAGCAGTACCAAAGCCCCGGCAAACATCACTGGCCCCAGCCATTCATAATCCAGTGTCATGTTGTTCCTCCTGGGGTTCTAGTCTGCCTTGAAGAATTGCCACATTTTTGATTGCTTGAGAAATTCCCTGAAAAATCAACAACACAAAGGCGACAATAATCATGGTTTTAATGGGATAGCGAGGCAAACCATCAGGGTCTGGGGATGTTTCCCGAATTTGCCATGAAGCCACGATGGTATCCCAAGAAAAAAATATTACCATAATGCAGAAGGGAATCAGAAAAAATACTGTCCCCAATAAATCTGCAAGTGCTTTCCGCCGCGGTGGCCAGTTACTATAAAAAACATCAACACGGACGTGTTCATTGTGCTTTAAAGTGTAGCCTGCGCCCAATAAAAAAATTAAGTCAAAAATATACCACTGCGCTTCTATGTAAGCGTTGGAAGTCAGGTTAAGGCCAATAAACCTGCCTAAGTATCGTCCTACAACATTCCATACACCAAGTATGACCATGACTAGCACCAGCCAATTGGTAAATCGACCAATGACTTCCGTGCAAGTGTCAATAATTCTGGATATTCTTAATAGTTTTTCCAAAGATTGCCTCACCTCTTGAATTAGTGTAAATGTAGTGTACAACTCAAGATTGCAGAGAAATAGCCCCTTGATTCTTCTGTGTTCACGTGCTTTGCCATTTGTTCGCTCCTGATTCGACACAATCATAGCGGATAGCTCAAAAATTCTTTACCATGCCACGTTCCGACTGTCTCCCTCAAATCGTAGGATAAGAACAGAAGGATGGGTCAACTGTAGATTTAACCAATGACTTCAACTATTCCCACTAAAAATCGTCACTTACATATTCAAGCCATAGGGGCTAAGATTTTCCACTCCGTTAATATTATTAGTTTATTTCTCATGCTCACCAGCGGGTTACAAATCTATAATGCTAACCCTGTTTTTGGTGGACGTGCAGGTTTACATATTCCACCCATATTTACATTAGGAGGTTGGTTAGCGGGGGGTAGACACTGGCATTTTGCGGCGATGTGGTTATTCTCTTTAAATCTCTTGTGGTATGGGATTTACATTTTAGTTACTCGACGCTGGCGACATCGGTTTGTCGGTGCTAATGACTTCAAGGCTTTACAAAAAACGCAAAATTCTCGCCGGGTAATTTATGCTTGGCATCGCATTGTTTATACAGCAATTATTCCTATTTTATTGCTGGCTTTGTTGACGGGTATAGGTATGTATAAACCTGCTCAATTTCCTTGGATTGTGGATATGTTTGGCAGTTGGGAAGCTTTGCGAATTGTTCACTTTTCTTCAGTACCAATGGTGATTATGTTTGTGTTTGTTCACTCTTTGTTAGGACGAAAAGCAGGGGGTTCTCAATTGACTGAATCGATGTTTTGGTAAATAGAGTCATCTGGTGTAGCTATCAAGTATAGGACTTAAGAACATTCTACGGATTCTTGGCGTAATCGCTGCGCGCGGGCGTCTTGGCGGTTTGATAAATTAAAGTTTCTGGTGATTTTTGCATAAGTCCTTTTCTAAGGTTATTTCAAAAATATAATACGAGTCCTATAGGAACGGTTCAATGAGTTTGATTCATCTAAAACGTCGTCAATTTTTGCAGATTTCAGGATTATCTGCTGTGAGTTTGCTTTTGGGTGGTTGTGGTACACCAGCATTTGAAGATTTGGTAGGTCAACTTTCTGAACCACTGAACCGTAAAGTAGGTAAATTAATATTTAATCCCCAAAAACCTGTACCAGAATTTTCTCTCAGTGAAATTGAACCGGAGGCGCTGATAGTTAATACTTTTAGATCTACCCCCATTATTAAACCAGAAAATTATCGTTTAATTGTCGATGGTGAAGTTAATAATCCTCTCAGCCTCACCCTGGCACAGATTTATGATTTACCTTTAACTTCGATGATTATTCGTCATGTTTGTGTGGAAGGTTGGGCGGCAATTGTGCAATGGGGTGGTGTCTGTCTTAGAGAAATTATTGCTCTTGCTCAACCTAATGCTAATGTCCAGTATGCTTATTTTAAATCGGCTGATGGTTATTATGAAAGTTGGGATATAGCTTCAGTTTTACATCCTCAAACTTTATTAGCTTATGAAAAAAATGGTGAACCTTTACCTATTGATAATGGTGCGCCTTTGCGTTTAGCTGCGCCTATTAAACTGGGCTATAAGCAAAGTAAGTGGGTGACTAAAATCTCACTTGTGAGTAATTTGTCTCCATTTAAAGGCTACTGGGAAGATCAAGGTTATGACTGGTTTGCCGGAATTTAGAAAATAATAATACCTAAATTAATCAAATCAATGAACTTTTTTGATAAATTACAGCGTAATATCGCCCAAAACCAAAGCTTACTTTTTGTCGGTCTTGACCCAAATCCTGAAATGATATCTGCTCAGTACACATCTGGGGATATCATCTCTGATTTAGAAAATTGGTTGCAATTTATTATTAGTGAAACTGCTGATTTTGTTTGTGCTTATAAACCAACTTTAGGATTTTATGAAGCTTTAGGTCTTCCTGGATTAGAACTATTACATAAAACTTTAGCGGCTATTCCTGGTCATATTCCGATTATTCTCGATGCTAAACATAGTGATTTAAATACAAGTACTGTTTTTGCGCGCACTGTATTTACAGAATGGCAAGTAGATGCAATTACTCTCAGTCCCTATACAGGACAGGATCATGTAGCACCGTTTTTAGTTTACCCTGATAAAGCAGTATTTATTGTATGTTGTACTTCTAATCCGGGAGCAGAAGCTTTACAGCAATATCCAACCAAAGAATCACCTCTTTATTTGCAGGTGGTTAAGGAATCAAAAAATTGGGGGACTCCAGAACAATTGGGCTTGGAAGTAGGTACCACAAAGCCGGAAGTTTTAGCACGTATTCGGGCAATTGCACCTGAACGGATGATTATGGCACGTAGTATTTGGGCAGAAAAGAATAACCTAAAACAAATTTTAGAAGCAGGCTTAAATGCTAATAATGATGGGTTACTAATTCCTGTGCCTCAAGATATGTTGGCTAGTCCAGATTTATCCCAAAATATCCAGAATTTACGCGAAGAAATTAATCAAGCAAGAACTAAAATTGTCGGTGATGCTTCTAGCTGTGATCTATGGTTACCTGATGTTTGTGTTTTGAACCAGCATCCTCAACAAGACTTAATTTTGCTACTTTATGACGTTGGTTGTATTATGTTTGGCAACTTTGTTCAAGCATCGGGAGCTACTTTTCCTTATTATATAGACTTACGTAAAATCATTTCCAATCCCCAAGTTTTTAATCAAGTACTTAAAGCCTATGAAGAGATTTTGCAGCGCCTGAATTTTGATAGAATAGCGGGTATTCCTTACGGTTCTTTGCCAACTGCAACTGGGTTAGCTTTGCGTTTGCATTATCCCATGATTTTTCCACGAAAAGAAGTTAAAGCACATGGAACCCGGCGGTTAATTGAAGGTAATTTTCATCCGGGTGAGACGGTGGTGGTGGTTGATGATATTCTCATTAGCGGTAAAAGTGTGATGGAAGGTGCAGCAAAGTTGCAATCCGCAGGGTTAAAGGTGGAAGATATTGTGGTGTTGATTGACCATGAACAAGGAGTAAAAGATAGGTTACTAAAAAATGGTTATCGGGGGTACTCAGTTTTTACTCTTTCGGAAATTACAGAAACGCTTTATCAAGCAGGGAGAATTAATCAGGAACAATTTTTAGCATTTAAGGAAGGCGAAGGTTAAACAATTTTGGAGTTTGGGTTGAGATAATTACTTTCACAAGTGGGTTTATATAAATCCTGTATTTGCATACTACATATATGCAGATTTCGTAGCGATGAGGTACACAATGGCGGGCAAGATGCCATTAGTGTCATTAGTGTCAAGTTAAGACGAAACAACTTTGGTCAACTAGTAATTATGCTGAAAATTAGCCGCTAGGCTCAAAATTGTGTTTTCTACCCCAATTTGGGTAAATTTTCGAGTAATATTACTTATTGACAATCGCTGCTTAAGTTTAAGTTGATAGCAGTGAAGGAACCTCTAACATGTTTATTTGTTCAGAGTTGTGGCAATGTGGAATAGACACATCACAATAACCTGCAAGGAAGAAAATACTGATGAACCGCTCAAAAATAGTTGCAATTATTACAGGCGCAATTTCTATTCTCTTAGCGATCGCCTACCTCATCTTAGTGCAATTGCTGGACTACCGGGACATGAAACCAGCCCCTATTAGTCAAGTAATACAGCAACAGATAGTAATTACTTTGTTTAGGGAGTAGGGAGTAGGGAATGGGGAATGACCTATAAGTAACTTTGATTACTTTAACTATTTTTTCATATGTTCAGAATAAACAGAAAAAGATATGATAAGTTTGATACATAATTGTTAAGAAGAGTTACAACCCCCGTAACACAAGGAAATATTTTTATGGTAGATTCACTCGAGAATAACCCACCACATCAAGTTGTGATAGTTGGTGGTGGCTTTGGTGGACTGTATGCTGCAAAGGCACTTGCTAAGACAAATGTAAAGGTTACTCTCATCGATAAACGTAACTTTCATTTATTCCAACCGTTGTTATATCAAGTTGCCACAGGTACGCTATCACCTGCTGATATTTCCTCACCATTGCGATCTGTACTCAGCAAAAGCAAGAATACAAAGGTGTTGCTGGGAGAAGTAAATGATATTGATCCAGAAGCACAACAAGTAATTTTGGATGACAAAGTAGTACCATATGATACATTAATTGTCGCCACAGGTGCCAAGCATTCCTATTTTGGTAAGGATAATTGGGAAGAATTTGCTCCTGGTTTGAAAACCGTAGAAGATGCTATAGAAATGCGTCGCCGGATATTTACGGCATTTGAAGCAGCAGAACAAGAAACTGATCCCGAAAAACGTCGTGCCTTGTTGACCTTTGTGGTTGTAGGTGGTGGCCCCACCGGGGTAGAATTGGCAGGTGCGATCGCAGAGTTGGCATACCAAACCCTCAAAGAAGATTTCCGCGACATCGACACTGGCGAAGCCAAAGTTTTACTGTTAGAAGGTATGGATCGTATCCTGCCACCTTTTGCGCCAGAGTTATCCCAAGCAGCAGCAGCATCCCTGGAAAAGTTGGGTGTAATTGTCCAGACTAAAACTTTGGTAACAAATATTGAAAACGACATTGTTACCCTCAAACAAGGCGATGAAGTCAAAGAAATTGCCTCAAAAACTATATTATGGGCAGCCGGTGTCAAAGCTTCTGCAATGGGTAAAATCCTAGCAGAACGTACAGGTGCAGAGTGCGATCGCGCTGGACGTGTGATTGTAGAATCTGACTTGAGTATTCAGGGTTATGACAATATTTTTGTAGTTGGGGATTTAGCCAATTTCTCCCATCAAAACGGCAAACCCTTACCTGGTGTTGCACCCGTAGCCAAACAAGAAGGAGAATATGTAGCTACACTGATTCACAAACGCCTCCAAGGTCATACTTTGCCACAATTTCATTACATCGACCGGGGTAGTTTGGCGATGATTGGGCAAAATTCAGCGGTTGTAGATTTGGGTTTCATCAAGCTTAAAGGTTTCTTTGCTTGGTTGGCTTGGCTAGTGATTCACATCTACTTCTTAATCGAGTTTGACAATAAATTAGTAGTGATGATTCAGTGGGCGTGGAATTATATCACTCGCAATCGAGGCGCTAGATTGATTACAGGTCAAGAAGTTTCTCTAGAAAAAAGAACTGTTAATAGTAGTAGTCATTACCAGACTACAGAAAAAAGACTGCCAGTTAATGTCTAGAATGTTGGCTTGATAGCTACTAATAGCTTTTGTTTGTGGAATAGGTATCTTGCTTGATATGGGCAAAATACTTGTTCCACAATTCTTTTTGGGAGATGAGGAAGTGATATCATCTCCGATTGAACATTTGTCATTGTGATCAAAGTTCAAAACAAACGGCAAGGAGTATCATAATTTTGTTACATATTTGTTAAGAATAGTTACACGCTCTTAACACAGGAAATATTGATTATGGAAGTTTCAGTTGAGAATAATGCACCACATCAGGTTGTCATCATTGGTGGTGGCTTTGGTGGACTGTATACAGCAAAGACTCTTGCTAAAGCCAATGTAAATATTACTCTCATCGACAAACGTAACTTTCACCTATTTCAGCCGCTTTTATATCAAGTTGCCACAGGTACGCTATCACCTGCTGATATTTCCTCACCATTACGATCTGTACTCAGAAAAAGCAAAAATACACAAGTATTATTGGGAGAAGTAACTAATATTAATCCCAAAGCGCAACAAGTTATTTTGGATGATAAAGTAATACCTTACGATACATTAATTGTCGCCACAGGTGCTAATCATTCCTATTTTGGTAAGGATGAATGGAAAGAATATGCTCCTGGCTTGAAAACTGTGGAAGATGCCATAGAAATACGTCGCCGGATATTTTCCGCTTTTGAAGCCGCAGAAAAAGAAAGTGATCCCGAAAAACGCCGTGCTTTGTTGACTTTTGTGATTGTGGGTGCTGGCCCCACCGGTGTAGAATTAGCAGGTGCGATCGCAGAATTGGCATACAAAACTCTCCACGAAGATTTCCGCAATATCAGCACCTCAGAAACCAAAATTTTAATATTGCAAGGGCGCGATCGCATTCTCCCATACATTTCGCCAGACTTATCCCAAGCAGCAGCAGAAGCTTTGGAATCGTTGGGTGTGGAGGTCCACACTAAAGCCAGAGTCACAAATATTGAAAATAACATCGTTACTTTCAAGGAAGGCGGTGAAGTCAAAGAAATTGCTTCAAAAACTATATTGTGGGCAGCAGGTGTCAAAGCTTCAACAATGGGGAAAATCTTAGAACACACGACAGATGTAGAATGCGATCACGCCGGACGTGTGATGGTAGAAACTGACTTGACTATCAAGGGTTATAAAAACATTTTCGTAGTGGGAGATTTAGCCAACTTCTCCCATCAAAATGGTCAACCCTTACCTGGTGTTGCACCCGTAGCCAAACAACAAGGAGAGTATGTAGCTAAACTCATTCAAAAACGGGTTAAAGGTCAGACTTTGCCACAATTTCATTACAATGACGTGGGTAGTTTGGCGATGATTGGGCAAAATTTAGCTGTTGTAGATTTAGGCTTAATCAAACTCAAAGGTTTCATTGCTTGGGTATTTTGGCTAGTAATTCACATCTACTTCTTAATTGAATTTGACACTAAATTAGTAGTAGTAATTCAGTGGGCGTGGAATTATATCACTCGTAATCGTCGCTCAAGATTGATTACAGGTCGAGAAGCTTTTGTAGAAGCACGCAGTCTTGAGAATAGCAGTGCTTACCAGACTCCAGAAAAGAAGCAGCCAGTCAAGCTTTAGGATTTTTGCTTTGTATTTACTACTCAGGGTAAGGAATGTGGATTTAATAAAATACAGAACCTCACCCCCAACCCCTTACCAAGAAGAGGGGAGACTTTGACGCAAGTCAAAGGCGGGGTGAGGTCAAAAACTAGACTTGCATGTTATTTAATTCATGTTCCTAAAGGTGGGGAGTGGGGAGTGGAAGAAAGATTTTGGTACCAGCCGAAAGTATTCCCCCTGTCCTCTTGGTTCTTCCTCTGAGGATTGACGCAAACTAAGTTCTCATCACAGGAAGCGTTACGGTAAAAGTCGTCCCCACTCCCTCTTGGCTATTAACTCTAATCTCACCTCCATGAGCCTCCACACATTTTTTCACAATGGCTAGCCCCAAGCCAGTTCCCGGAATACCACCCACATTATCTGCTCGATGAAATGGCTGAAAAAGTTGCGGTAAATCTTGTTGAGGAATGCCAATTCCCCAATCTTGAATGCGGAAAGTGACTGTTTGTTCTTGAGCTATTAAATCAAATTGGACTTTGCCACCTGGTAGGGAATACTTAATGGCATTACCGAGTAAATTTCCCAAAATGTGCCGCAGCAAGCTTTCATCCCATAGTGCATCGCCCAATTCCCCAACACTGGTAAACTCTATAGTCAAATGCTTCTGTTTTGTATTTAATTGCGCTTCATCAATTAGTTGACGACAGAATGCTGCTAAATCCAACGAAATCAGATCACATTGCAGCTTTCCGGAATCGGCTTTACCTATAAATGAAGCCTCATCTAATAGCCGCGCCATGTTTTTAATGGCTGAACGAATCATCTCTAAATGATTATGTTTTGTCTCTCTAGTAAGTTTTTCATCGTGGGTTTGCAGTAATCCCGCAGCTAAGAGAATAGTATTTAAAGGATTACGGATGTCATGAGAGAGCATGGAGACAAATTCGTTTTTGAATTCATTGAGTTCATTGGCCTTTACCAACTCAGCGGTGCGCTCTTCCACCCGATTTTGTAAGGTCTGATTCACTGTCCGTAGTGTTTCCAAAGCCTGCTTACGCTCAATGGCATAACAGACAGCACGCACCAAAACATCGACGTTTACATGGCGCTTGACTAGATAATCCTGCGCTCCCTGACGCACTGCTTCAATTGCCAAGTCTTCATCGTTGGTATTTGTCAGTACCACAATGGGGACAGTGGGAGCATGACTCATCAGTAATGGTAGGGATGATAAGCCTTGGCTATCAGGTAGGGTGAGATCCAACAAAATTACATCGTAGCTGCTCTGATTTAATTCGTTGAGGGCTTCGCGTAATCGCTTCACATGAACGAGACTAAATTCTTTAAACTCGGCCTGGCGCAAAAATTCCTGTAACAATCTAGCTTCTGCTAAGTTGTCCTCAATTAACAAAATTTTTACTAAGTCGCTTGCAACCGTCATCATCTAGTTCCACCCCCTATTCCCCCTCGATCTTGAAAGTGCTGAGTACTGAGTTTCCCTCATCTTTTAATCCACTGGTAAGGTGACAGTAGATAACCAAAAATCTTCAATTCCTTTGACGATTTGAAATAGTTGGCTGAGATTGCGGGATTTGGTTATGTAGCAGTTCACATGCAAGTCGTAGCTGTGAAAAATATCATCTTCATTTCTAGAAGTAGTCAGCACTACTACGGGAATGCGTTTCAATGCGGGGTCAGCTTTAATTTCTGCTAGCACCTCTCGACCATCTTTTTTCGGCAAGTTCAAATCCAACAAAATTAGGTCAGGACGAGGTGAATTGGCATACTCACCCTCCTGACGTAAATAAGCCATCGCGTCCATGCCATCTCTAACTGTTACCACTTGGTGTGGTACTGAGCTATTTTTCAAGGCTTCTTGAATGAGGCGAACATCGGCTTTATTATCTTCCACCAAAAAGATGGTTTTGTGTTTTTCTTCCGTTTCTACGCTCAAGGTCACGTCCTCCGACTGGAATCGTAAAGTAGAAAGTTGCACCTTCACCAAGTTGTGATTCTACCCAGATCCGGCCCCGATGGCACTCAATGATCTTTTTGCAGATAGCTAAACCCATACCTGTACCGGGATATTCATCTCGCGTGTGCAAGCGTTGAAAAATTACAAAAATGCGATCGCTAAACTGCGGGTCAAGGCCAATACCGTTATCTTTTACCCAGAATAACCACTCATCTTCTAGCCTTTCTGCACCTATATGGATTTGTGGTGGTTCATCGCTGCGGAATTTAATGGCGTTGGCGATCAAGTTCTGAAATAACTGCATGAGTTGGGTACTACCAGCCATGACAGTGGGTAAGGGGTCGTGGGTAACGGTCGCCCCTGTTTCTAAAATTCGTTGGCGTAAATTGCTCAGGGCCCGTTCTAAAGGCGTTTCTACTTCGGTGAGTTGAAAGGCGATCGCCTGGGTATCTACTTTAGAGTATACCAACACGTCATCAATCAAGGTCTGCATCAAGCTGACTCCTTCGACGGCGTAGGTAATAAACTCTTTGGCATCTTCATCTAGTTCGGCTTCGTACCGCATCTCCAACAGTTGGACGTAATTAGCCACTTGATTCAGCGGTTCTTGCAAGTCATGGGAGGCGACGTAGGCAAACTTTTTCAGTTCGGCGTTGGAACGTTCTAAATCATGGGCTAATTGTGCCAATTCGTCAGCTTGGCGCAGCACAATATTCACAATTGCCTTCCGCAGTTCCAGTGCGGCTTTGATTTCCACATATCGCCACGGTAAAGATGTCAAACGCACAGTTTGTTTCCACAATTCAAATGATTTGCGGGGACACAGGCGCACATTACCATCTGTGTGACTGACTTCAAAGGCTTTGTTGGGATCACCACCCCAATTCACAGTTTGAATTACTTCTGGTCTAAACCACAACACATAATTGCGCTGGGAAATGGGAATAGCTAATAAACCACTGGCGACATTCTTGAATCTTTCGGCATCTGGATATATGTGCGGTAAGGAATCTGTATAAAATACTTCATCGTCAACGTTGTTCTTCAACCACTGCACTAAGAAATGCAAGTCTTCTTCTTTGGGAGTCTCACCAATTAGCGTACAATTTTCCCCAAAACAGACAGCTGCACCTTGAGCGCTGGTTAAATCCAGAAGATTTGGCTGATTTTTCACCAAGCCATCGACAAAGCTGTCTTCTTGGGACATATATTCCACTAGCTTGGTTTGAATATATGTCAAGTTCATGCGATAGTCGTAATCTTCCGTTTCCTCTCTAGCCGAGATTTCCGAAAATATGACTCGTCCCAGAAATTCACAGGCTTTCCGCAATTCATAGGAAACATATTTGGGTGTCTGATGATGACAAGCAATCAGTCCCCAGAGTTTTTGGTCTTTAATCAAAGAAATGGTCAACGAAGAACCTACACCCATATTGTGTAAGTATTCCATGTGACAAGTGGCGGCACTTCTAAGAATCGAATTAGTTAAATCAACCGGGCGATCGCTCAGGGGATTGAGCGCTGGTATAATTTGTACTGCCTCGCTATGAGAATCAGGAATAATTCTGATGGAATTGGCAACGAATAATTTTCTCGCTGGTTTGGGAATATCCGATTCAGGATAATGCAATCCCAAATAAGGTTCCATTTCTGCCAGTTTTTCTTCAGCGATAACTGAACCATGGCCATCATCATCAAATTTATATAGCATCACCCGATCAAATCCGGTGACTTTCCGCACTTCTTGCACAATTATTTGGCAAAAATCATGCAAATTTGCGGTTTTTTCTAATTGGTTAATGGAAGCTTTGGCTAGATGATAAAAGCTCAAAAACGGGATATTTTCTCGAGAAACCGCAGGTTCTAATTCTAAAATCAAAAATCCTTCGGAATTGCGGTGAAATACGGCATCAAATACTGCGTAATCATCACCTTTTTTTCTCACCCAAATTTTTGTGGGATTAATAAATTCCAGATTACCTTCTGAGATACCTGCCTTAATTCTTTCAATTTGGAAGGGATCGAGTAAATCTTCTAGTTTCTTCTGTAAAATATTTTCTGGAGTGATGCCGAAAATCTTCCCAGTATTATCACTAATTTGTAAGATTTTTAAATCAGGTTCCTCTAAAACTAAAAGCACTCCATGAGGTTGAATTTGTCTAAAAAGATGAATTGGCGCTTCTTTTAAGCTATTTACATTAATACCTGGCAGTTCTAATTCGAGACTCATTAAAGATCCTCCATAATTGTCTGGGAGCATCCAAAGTAGAGCAGTTAGGTTTTTTACCTATCGGGTTCAAAACACTACTTAGATGTAAATACGTTATATTTTTTCTACGTACAGTAACAAGTAAATTATTTAAGACTAATGGTAATCAATAAAAATTGGTAACTTTTAAAACTTGCTACTTTATTCAGCACTCTTAAATTTAATGTCTAACGATGCTATCCCTACCCGAATCAGGATCTTTAGACGATTAACTTTTGACTCCTCAGTCTTTTTTTGCAGTAATTCCCTAAGCTGCTGTGCGTTTTACAGTTTAACAGTTAGTCACTGGATATATAGATAAGTAATGTAAAAAATTGGTGATTAACTAAATCAGTATATGTGTAGCTATATTAAGTCTATAAGTTTTAAATCCAAGAATTAAACCAAAACCGTAATTTATACATATCAGGGGAAAGGGGTAAACCTAAATAAACAGGCATCCAGAAAATAAAAGCTGCCACAATCACAAATGTAATACTCACACCTACTACCCGGATTGCCCGATAATAACTGCGAAGACACTGATCTACAAACCAGGCGATCGCTAAAAATATAAATACCACTGCACACATATAGTGGTACATAAAAACACACCTGGTAACTTTTACCCAAGGTAGTAAGTTAGCGGCATAATTTAAAATCAAAAATAAAGCAATCCAAAAATCAACAATCCGATTTGTCGGGACGTAAAAATGCTTTTGCTGAAACCAAGGAATCACAACTTGTAATACCAGCATCCCGATTAAAAACAACATAGCAGCGACACCAAACCACCATAAAAATGGATTGCCCATTGCGTGTACACCATAAATGATTTTCCCTGTTCCAGCAGGCAAAGGTGGCCCAAAAAAAGATACAGAATCATTCACACTTTGAGCCGTTTGGTAATAATATGCCATTGGTCGAGTCATTAAAGGCCACTTATACCAAGCAGCACAATAAGGATGTACATCGGGACTATTACCACCCAAATGGAGATGATACTTCAGAATTTCTTGATGTACTTTGATAAACCCAAATCTTTTATCTAGCTGGAGATGGGGAATCCAGATAACGCTGTAAGTTAATGCAGGGATAATTCCTAAATAAACCAGCATCTGGAAAATATTTAGCTGTGTCAGATTTTGCAGAGGTGTCTGAACTGCAACTTCTAGGGTGATTTTTTGGCTATCTCTCCACTGACGATACCACTGACTGAAAAAAGTTGTGCCTTGTTTGAGAATTTGGGTATGAGGAAGACACTGCATCCCTCGAATTAAATAAGCTGCTACCCAAATAAGATAAGCACCGAACAAAAACCATAAACCATTCCATTTAGTAGCAACTGATGCACCAAAATTAATCCCAGCGACAACTAACCAAAAAGAACGGCTTTGCTTTTGGTTATCTAATGCTAATAATAAACACCACTGCCCTAGTAAACCAAAGATAACTATATAAATATTATTTAAAGCATAACGAGACTCTACCAGAAATAAACCATCACAAGCTGTAAATAAACCTGCCAATAAAGCAAAGCCACCACGGCGACTCAATTGATAGGCTATCAAAGCCACCACTACAGGAATAAAAGAGCCAGTGAGGGCATTTAGCCAACGATAACTCCCAGGCGATCGCCATGAACCTGTGAGATAATTTACCGTATCTTGTGCCAACGGAAGATGACTGCCAATCCACATGCCAATGCCAATAATATATTGACTCAAAGGCGGATGGACATTAAAAAATGGTGTATTAGTGAGATAGTTATTGCCAAATTGGGCAAAGTAAACTTCATCAAATACTAAGGTGTTAAATCGCCCTAATCCCCAAAACCTCAGGGCTATTGATAGAAGAAATACACCTAATAACCCAACTTGGAACCACTTTTTAGTCATTTGTCAATAGTCAATAGTCTCCAGTGCTTATATTATTTCAGGTGCGTTTATGAGGAACAGGAGCAGTCCGAGTTCATAATACTGGTTTGTTGGCCTGATTCAATTTTAAATTTTAGATGGGGAAGTGCTTTTTGTACTTAATTTACCAGCGGATCAACCAAAAAATCAGGTAACTTCAAAATTTTATTTGCTCATGAGCCAGGCGAAGCTTTGTCAAAGGCATAGCTAAGGCGCTTAAAATTTACTCGTTGAAGTAGTAATTTTTCCATTACCGACTCCCTAAAATTTCTGACTGATACTCTTGACAAAATTCTTAACTCAGCCGATGAAACAGCCCTGTCCGGCTCCCCCTGCTCTTTTCGTTGACTTACAGGAGCATAGATATTTCATATATCTTTACATAAAACAAAATTCAGTTGCCGGAGTCTGTGAGGTAAACACAGTATGGCAATGTTGCTGATTTATAAGGCAAGAGAGAATTTCCGCAAAACAGAATTTGCCCAAGTGCCTATTACATTGTTTAAAGTTATGTAGCCTTTTACTTACGGCGCATAAGCCACTGCGGTAAACTATGCGTTGATTATGATTCTTTCGCAGAGAAGAACACTCGGAAGGAGCCTTTTTTTCAATGTCTCATACCGTAAAAATCTACGATACATGCATTGGCTGCACCCAGTGCGTTCGCGCTTGTCCCACAGACGTGTTGGAGATGGTTCCTTGGGATGGCTGTAAAGCCGCTCAAATTGCCTCTTCACCCCGTACAGAAGACTGCGTGGGTTGTAAGCGTTGCGAAACTGCTTGCCCCACTGACTTTTTGAGCATCCGAGTTTATCTTGGTGCTGAAACAACTCGCAGCATGGGTCTAGCTTACTGAGGAATTTCTTTTAATTTCTCATTTGGTTGACAATCTACTGTCTTCAAAGCAAGCTCCTTTAGGATTGTAGGGTGGGATTTTCTCACCCTACAAAATTTTTTAAAAAGCATAACCATACCTAGTAGTATAGGGAGCGATGCGCTCCTTTTTTTTTGGAAAAACTGCGGCTATTTTCGGGACAACTATACTAGATTTAATCATCCTGTAACCAAAGTGGTGTGAGCAATGTGTGGAATAGTTGGGTATATAGGCACGCAAGCGGCAACAGATATTTTATTGGCTGGGTTAGAAAAACTGGAGTATCGCGGGTATGATTCCGCTGGTATTGCCACAGTCTGGGAAGGCGAGGTGAACTGTGTACGCGCCAAAGGCAAACTGCATAACCTGCGTTCTAAAATTGCACAAATAGCCACCCCTGCCCAAATTGGGATTGGTCATACTCGGTGGGCAACTCATGGTAAGCCGGAAGAACACAACGCCCATCCGCACATGGATATGGCTATGCGCGTGGCAGTGGTACAAAATGGCATTATCGAAAACTACCGGGAGTTACGCGAAGAACTCAAACAAAAAGGACACAAATTTGTCTCAGAAACCGATACAGAAGTAATTCCCCATCTCATAGCTGAATTTTTAAAGCATCCCCCATCGCCTCGTCTTCCCACCTCCCCATCCCCCTTTTTCGAGGCAGTTCGCCAAGCTGTTAATTATCTTAAGGGAGCATTTGCGATCGCAGTTATTTCTGCTGACTACCCAGATGAATTGATTGCAGTTCGCCAACAAGCACCTCTAGTCATTGGCTTTGGTCAAGGGGAGTTCTTTTGCGCCTCTGATACCCCAGCAATTGTGGCTTATACTCGTGCAGTTTTACCGCTAGAAAATGGCGAAGTTGCCCGTCTTACACCCTTGGGGGCGGAGATTTACAACTTTGCTGGCGACAGATTGAAAAAACAGATCCGAATGCTGACTTTGAGTCCCACAATGGTAGAGAAGCAGGGATTCAAACACTTCATGCTCAAAGAAATTTATGAGCAACCAGGTGTGGTAAGAGCTAGTTTAGAAGCTTATTTTAATACTGATACTGATACTAATGAATCTATCTCACCCATTAAACTAGGCTTACCCGCCGAATTTTACGCAGATTTAGCACAAATTCAAATAGTTGCCTGTGGTACCAGTTGGCACGCAGCATTGGTAGGAAAATACTTGATTGAACAACTAGCAGGAATTTCCACTCAGGTACACTATGCTTCTGAATATCGCTATGCACCATCACCCCTAACACCGAATACATTAATCATTGGTGTTACCCAATCGGGTGAAACGGCTGATACCCTAGCAGCTTTAGGTATGGAAAAAGAACGTCGCCAAGGAAAAGAAGCCAAATATCAAGCGCGACTGTTAGGGATTACCAACCGTCCAGAAAGCAGCTTGGGGTTAATGGTTCCCCATCTCATCAACACCTTAGCGGGAATTGAAATTGGGGTAGCAGCAACGAAAACTTTTATTGCTCAATTAATGGCATTTTACGCGTTAGCGCTAGATTTAGCAGCTCGTCGTCAAACATTAGCCCCAGAGAAATTAGCAGAAATTATTGATACTCTGCGGCAAATTCCCCCCAAAATTGAAGCAACATTGCAAAGCCAGGAAAGTTTAACTGAAAACCTCGCCCACGACTTTGCAGAAACCAAAGACTTCATATTTTTGGGTAGAGGAATCAACTTCCCCATTGCCTTAGAAGGAGCTTTGAAATTAAAAGAAATCAGCTATATTCATGCTGAAGGTTATCCAGCCGGGGAAATGAAACATGGCCCCATTGCTTTATTAGATGCCAAAGTGCCAGTAGTTGCGATCGCAGTTCCTGGTAGTGTATACGAAAAGGTGATTTCTAATGCTCAAGAAGCCAAAGCCAGAGATTCCCGGTTAATTGGCGTGACACCAGTCGCAGATGGCGAAGCAGCAGAAATCTTTAATGATTTACTCCCCGTTGCGGAAATAGATGAATTACTCTCACCAATTCTGACTGTAATTCCTTTGCAATTGCTGGCTTATCATATCGCTGCCCGTCGCGGTTTGGATGTTGACCAGCCTCGGAATTTGGCTAAGTCTGTAACGGTGGAATAGTATAAATTTAAACTTAGGCAAACTTGTAGACGAATAATTCGGTTCAACAATTCATAAAACGATTGAACAATAACCTCTAAAGAAGTACGATTGTACCAAGTAAAAGTGCGATCGCTTCCGGAGGTTATTTTCCCATAATTTTGCCATTTGACGACGTTTGGCTCTCAATGCCCTTAACCGTGAACAGACCTATAAACGCAGTCTTCGACAAGAAATGAAACGCACTGCTATGGATAATAATTATATGATTCAAGTTCAGCGATCGCTTAAATCCTGAATATAATACTAATAATTCAGGCGATCGCCTCCGGCGGGCGCAAAGCGCCATCGCACTTTGTAGAACTATAGAATTGGGCGATGGTTTTTGCTATGGCGTGGTTAGATATTTTAAGATAAGAACATATAATTTACCGGAGATTGAGTCAATGGCCTATATCTCCCAAAAAACCCTCACTAAAGAAGATTTTCTTTCTCAATATCAAGATAATCCCCGCTATGAATTAGCAGACGGAGAACTAATTGACATGGAACCCACTGGCCCCCACGAAACGGTGAGTGGTAAAATTGCAACCCAAATTGGGATAAACCTGGTTGCAGAAAAACTTCCCTGGTTTATTCCTCGCACTTGTTTAATTTATCCCTTCGCAGATGCAGCCACAGTTCGCCGTCCTGATGTTGTGGTGCTTGATGAAACAGTTCTTGATCGTGAACCCCTCTGGGAACGAGAACCCATAATTACCTTGGGACGCTCAATTAAATTAGTGGTTGAAGTTGTGAGTACAAATTGGGAAACTGACTATGCTCGCAAAGTTGAAGAATATGCACTTTTAGGCATTCCTGAATATTGGATTGTCGATTATCGGGGATTGGGTGGTGTCGCTTTTATTGGTAAACCAAAACAACCGACTTTTACTATTTGTCAACTGGCTGAAGATACTTATATTCAACAACAATATCGATTAAATCAATTGATTAATTCACCGCTTTTGCCTCGTCTTCAACTTTGCCTAAATGATATTCTTCCTCGATAATTAGATTTGTGATCGCCTAGTTATGTCTTGCTTTGTCTTGGGAATCCTAGCAACAGTCCGTTAGTCTTGTTAAAACTGGGTTGCAAGGAGATTTTGTATGGTATTGAATCGAGACAGAATTGGAAAAGCTTTAGACTTCCTACGACAAGGCTTATATCCTTATGTTGAGCAAAAAATGCAGGAAGTGCATGGTAGTAGTTGGATGACAAAAGTTGCCTCACACCTTCGAGATCATCAAAAAGCAAAACAGCAAATAAACGAGATTATCCGCGAAGATGTATCTGCTCTATTAACAGTAGTAAACAGAGAATGGGACAAAGTATTTAAAAACAGCCTGAGTCAGCCTGATCGCGCTCTTGTGAATGAGTTACTTGAAGTTCGCAATCAATGGGCGCATCAGTCTACTTTTTCAACTGATGACACCTACCGAGCAGTAGACAGTGTACTTCGTTTGCTCAAGTCCATGTCAGCCCCTCAATTTGCAGATGTAGAAAAACAGCGACAAGATGTTCTTCGTCTTTTAACGCAAGAGCAAGCAAGACATGAAGTACGAACTATACCAGTTTCATCTGCGGAGGAAGCTCGTATTAAGCAGAGACTCGACGAGCTTCTAAAGCGTATTCCATTTCAAAATGCTTATTTGTTAAACCAAGCTTTAACGCATACGTCCTATAAATATGAAAATCCCAATACAGGTGAAGATAACGAGCAACTAGAATTTATTGGAGATGCTCTGCTTACGTTTCTAAGTGGAGATTTTCTATATCAACGTAATCCAGATTTGAGAGAAGGCAAAATGACAGTCTTGCGCTCAAATTTGGTTGATGCACCTCAATTGGCGAAGTTCGCTGCTAAGTTAGAACTTGGAAAATGGATGCGGCTTGGAAAGGGTGAAGATACTAGCGGAGGACGTAGTAAGCCTTCATTGCTTAGTAATGTTTTTGAAGCTGTTGTTGGTGCTTATTACTTAGATTCTGGTGTTGAAGCAGTGCGAGATTTAATCGATCCTTTTTTTGAGGAGGTAGTCAACGATCTACCCACTACTGAAGACTCGATTCCCAAGATCAAAGATGATGTAAAAGGTTGGCTACAACAAGTTATTTTAGATAGTAAGTTTGCGGGAAATCCTAGTCGTAAGCCTCCTGAATACAAGACTATCCGTTCAGGTGGAACTGACAACAACCCAGAATTTACGTCTGTGGTTTATGTCGCTGGAAGTGAATATGGTAGTGGTAAGGATAATAGTACAAAAAAAGCTGAGAAGCGTGCTGCCGAGGATGCACTGCGAAAACTTGAATTATTGTGAAAGCACCTTGAGATAATTGAGCGATCCAATTTAAACCACGAATCTCAATGTCCTTGTTAAAAAAAATGGTGGGTTGTTCCTCTAACCCACCTTACAAATTTATTTAAAATCACTAGAGCCAAATGCTCGCCATATAAAAAATTAACCTAAAGCAGACTTTAACTCACTGTTTGCAGTTTCCAAAGCTTCTGGTAGCTTACTCGCATCGCGTCCGCCGGCTTGGGCTAAATTCGGTCTTCCACCACCGCCACCGCCGCAAATCTTGGCAATAGCACCGACAAATTTACCAGCTTGTAGTCCCTTTTTATTTACCTCTGCACTGAAGGCTGCAACTATACTTACCTTCCCAGCTTCAGGAACCGAACCCAGCACCACTGCACCGTTACCGATTTTTTGCAGTAACCTTTCCGCCGCAGTTTTCAATGATTCTGGGTCAACATCTTCCATCTGCGCTACCAAAATTTGATACTCGCCTACAGATTCTACTGTTTGCAGCAAACTGTCTGATTTAGTGATCGCTAGTTGTGATTTCAGTGTGGCTAATTGTTTCTCACTATTTCTCAGTTCGGTTTGTAGTGTGGTAATTCTCTCTGGCAATTCTTCGGGTTTAACTTTAAAGCGATCGCTTAAATCTTTGACTACTTTATCTCGTACATTGAGATAATCCAAGATTGCCGGGCCAGATACAGCCTCAATGCGTCGCACCCCAGAGGCCACACCCGCCTCAGAGATAATCTTAAATATGCCTATCTCCGCAGTATTACTGACATGTGTTCCACCGCAGAGTTCCATTGACACACTAGGAAAGTCAATCACCCGCACTTCTTCACCGTATTTTTCCCCGAACATGGCCACAGCACCTCTAGCCTTGGCTTCGTCTAAGGGCAATACTTCTACGTTGGCGGCATGGGCTTCGGCAATCCACGTATTTACCTGTTCTTCCACTTGTTCGACTTCTGCTGGTGTCAAAGCACGGGGACAGTTGAAGTCAAAGCGCAATCTATCAAAGGAAACCAGGGAACCTGCTTGAGATATACCTTCATCGACAATTTTCTTTAATGCTGCTTGTAATAGATGCGTTGCAGTATGGTTAGCTTGGGCGCGACGACGACAAGCCCGATCTATTTGAGCAGTCACAGCATCTCCTACTCGGATTGTACCGCGTTCGATGCGGCCAAAGTGGATAAAGAAATCAGATTCTTTTTTCACATCTTCCACCCGCACCACTACACCATCACCGGAGATATAACCGCGATCGCCTATTTGTCCGCCGGATTCGGCATAAAATGGGGTTTGATTGAGAACAAGTTGAATTTCTGTGCCGGCTTCTGCTTCTTCTTGAGAAATGCCATCTATTAATATGGCTTCCACGTTGGCTGTCGCCGCAGGTTGGGTATAACCGATAAATTCCGTGGCGTGGATGTGTTCGGCTAACTTATCTAAGGAACCTTGTACAGTTAAATCGATGGTTTCGTGGGCGGCTTTGGCACGTTCCACCTGTTTTTGCATTTCGGCGTTGAAACCGGCTTCATCTACAGTTAGCTGATTTTCCTCGGCGATTTCTTGGGTAAGTTCCAGGGGGAAACCGAAGGTATCATATAAGGTAAAGGCACTTTCACCGCTAATAAAGGTTTTGCCTTGCTGTTTTACCTGTTGAATGATTTCTTCTAAAAGTTTTTCGCCCCTATCAAGGGTTTTGAGGAAGTTGGTTTCTTCTCGTTGCAGTTCAGCTTTAATTGCAGCTTCTCGTTGGCGGACATTGGGGTAAGCTGATTCTGACAGGGAAATTGCAGTTTCAGCAACTTGGTTAATAAATTCGCCAGTAATGCCAATTAATCGCCCATGACGCACTACCCGCCGAATTAACCGCCGCAACACATAACCCCGTCCCACATTAGAGGCGCGAATTTCATCGGCAATCATGTGAACAACGGAACGCACGTGATCACCAATCACTTTTAGGGAAACTTTGGTTTTCTCGTCGCTGCTATGGTAATCAATCCCCGCAACTTGGGCTGCTGTCTCAATAATCGGGAAAATTAAATCAGTTTCGTAGTTATTTGGGACTTGTTGGAGGATTTGCGCCATCCTTTCCAAACCCATACCAGTATCAATGTTTTTATTTTGCAGAGGTGTCAAGTTACCTGATGCATCCCGGTTATATTGCATGAACACCAGGTTATAAAACTCGATAAACCGGGTATCGTCTTCTAAATCGATATTTTCATCACCGCGTTCCGGGTGGAAATCATAATAAATTTCCGAACAAGGGCCACAAGGCCCAGTAGCAGCCATTGTCCAAAAGTTATCATCTTTGCCCATGCGCTTAATTCTGGCTGCGGGTACGCCGATTTGATCGCGCCAAATATCATAAGCTTCGTCATCATCTTCAAAAACGCTAACTACTAGACGTTCTGGAGGTAAGCCGAATACTTGGGTAGACAATTCCCAACCCCAGGCGATCGCCTGTTCTTTAAAATAATCACCAAAGCTAAAATTACCCAACATCTCAAAAAAAGTGTGATGGCGTTGAGTGCGTCCGACGTTTTCGATGTCGTTGGTACGGATGCACTTTTGAGAAGTGGTAGCCCGATTAAATTCCGGCGTGCGCTGTCCCAGGAATATCGGCTTAAATGGTACCATCCCCGCAACCGTCAGCAGTAAGGTTGGGTCTTCTGACACAACGGAAGCACTAGGGAGAGTCTGGTGTCCTCGTTGGGCGAAGAAGTTGAGGAATGAGTTGCGAATTTCGTTACCGCTGAGTTTCTGGGGATTGTCAGACATGGGTTGAAAGCAAAAGTAGTTTTACTAAATTGGGAACGTCCGCAGCAGATATTTGTCTCTTGTACAAACAAAGTATGACCCAGGATAGGGCATCTCTGCCATTGGTGAGTTACTGCTAGGACGTGTATCTACTGGGTTATGGCTAAAAGTAGCTTTATATTATTTTTGCATTTTGTTTCAGTTTGTTGCCAGTCATTTTGCCCAGTAGGCAGTTATATGCAGTTATTGTGTACTTCTCTATCTGTGAATACCCCCATTACCTAACTTCAGTAAGATGTGCGATCGCTATCTGCATCAATAGCATGGAATACATAAGTAAAAATAAAACTCACATACCGAGGTAGGTAATGGCACTAAAACTAAAAGTTCCCAATATGGCTTGTGAAGACTGTGCAACGAAAATTACTGACTCTATCCATGTAATGGAACCCAATGCTCAGGTAAATGTAGATGTCCAAGATAAAACAGTAACTGTGGAATCTGCTGCTTCTGAAGAGTCGATTAAACAGGTGATTGTTGCTGCTGGTTATAGCATTGAAGGCTATTAGCTACAAATTAATTTGGGTATAGGAACTTAGATATAGAACTGGCTGTATCAAAATCATCTATTCCTGATTTTTCCGCTCATATATTGGGCGGAATATAAATTATTTATTTTTGAGGTTTAATTACATTCCAAAAACTAATTTATCTTGATAATTATGTATATTTACGAGGTATTTTAATAAAACTTTAAATAAAGACGGAACTACTTAAATATACAAACAAACTCTACCACCACGAGATAAAATTTTGACTACTTAGGCATTGTTTAACTGCTTAATCATACTCCTGGACTAGGAAAAAGCCTCTCATTAGTAAGAAAAAAGTTTTTACTGTTTACGGTATATAACATTTATAATTCTGAAAATACCTTACGGTTTTTACGGACAAAATAGAATTTTATATTTTTTTAATTTTTATGGTGTAGTTAAAATTCTTGCATTTATATAGACCTAATAAATAGCATTTTTTTATTTTGCAATGTTACCTTATAAATCACATATGTAATTTTTACAGAAACTTTTAAAATGACAAACAAAGATTCCGTATTTTTACTGTTTTAAAAAAAATATGAAAAAGCAGACAGTAACTATGAGAACTTGACATCACTCAAGTTACTTCGGATACGGGTATTAAGAGGAGATTAAAATTGACAGCTATTTATTTATTTAGCGTTAATACTATCAAACAAGGGTAATCCCTCTGTAACATAAATACCGATATATTTAATAATCGGAAAATAAGCAGTAAGTTTTAGCTTAAAATAAGGCAGAAAGCACAGTAATGAAAATTTCTATTCTGGTCTTTGGGAGTCATAACTTTCTTGCGACACTTCCCGATCAGATCCTTGATGCAACTGATTTTAATATAGAAGTAATCATGGATATCAATCAGGCAGTTTCGCGCATTCAAATTACACCGCCAGATGTAATACTTGTGCAAGCTAGTCTAAATGGCAGTATGCAACTGTGCAATTGGTTAAAAAGCCAAACTCAGTTATCCTGGATATACTGTATTCTTGTAGAAGATAATCCCCAATTGCTTGCTGCTAGAACTAAGCATAGCTGGGATTGGGAATTAGACAAGACTGCTACTGCACTGAGACAAGGAGCTGATGCTTACATTTGGCACCTTCCTGAGACAATAAGAGAAAGTAACTTTGCAGGCATGAGAGCAAGTAGATGTCTATTACTAGCTCAATTGATGGTTGGTGTGCGAAAGGCGCAAAAATACCGCGATTTATTACGGACAAATGATTTATTGTCAACCATCGCCTTAGCTGATACATTAACAGATATGAATAATCGGCGGGCGTTGGAATGGGAGTTACCCAGACAAATCAAAAAAGCGCGTACTCACGATACTCCCTTGAGTTTGATTATCTTAGATGTAGATTATTTTAAGCAAGTTAACGATACCTACGGACATTTAGTAGGCGATCGCCTTTTACAATTACTGTGTAGTCGGCTAAGGCATAATTTGCGGTTTCAAGATACGGCTTTTCGTTATGGTGGCGAAGAATTTGTGGTTGTTTTAGCTAACACTAATAGCGAGGAAGCATTGGTAGTAGCAGACCGTCTTAACCGCATAGTGGGCGAAGAACCGTTTACAATCAACAGCAAACTAGCTATCAATATTACCATTAGCTTGGGTGCTGCTTGTCTGCAACCAGAAGACGATGATAAGGGTTTCACCTTACTACATCGTGCTGATCAATATTTGTTACAAGCAAAAGCGGCTGGTCGTAATCAAGCTATTGGACGTGATTATTTACCCTCAGTGTCGCATCTACACGCAATTCCATCATAAAGTTAATCATAAGTGTGATTACTCAAAACACCCTGACAATCTGTAACTGAGGCGCGTTGTTGCATAGCTTTAACTAACGCTTCGTAACTAGACCAATTTTCTTGCAATAGAGTTTTGGCTTGGAGGAGATGAAACCGCTGTTTTTGTTGACAAGCTGATTCAGAAAAACCTAAACTCGCCAAAACTCCCACTAGCTTGCTTTTATCATCAGATCCACCTTCAGCAGCGTCAAAAACTAAAGTTTCCGCCACAATTCCCGCCATCCACATTGTGCAATAGCGATCTAGCATTTGGGCGCTAATTGTCCCTTTTTCTAGTTGGGATGCTAATGCAGCATCATCAAAAGTCACACCACCTTGGCCTGGTTGTCCCTGTTTCCAAGCTTCCCAAGCACTGAGAGTATAGCCAGTTACAGGAATATCTAGCAAGTGAGCTGTAAGAAAATGTCCAGCTTCATGGTGGATAATGCGATCGCGGTGTTTGGGAGAAAAACCTGCAATCCAATCTAGAAAAATAGTACCTCCCTTACCTTGCAAACTAAAATTATCAAGAGTGGCTATTCCCAAAATCGTGAAGGTAGCAAGTGCTGGTATGGTTGGGGATAAGTGAATTAATGGCCCTAGCAGCACTGAGAAGGTCATGAGAAAAATAGATATGGCAACTAAGTTTAAAGCAGTTTGACTCATCCGAATTTTTTTAAAGCTGAATTTTTTATGATTAAGGAGTTATGGCTACCTTAATCACCTTACGTGCCTTCATATCATAAAATACCTGTTCTAAATCTTGTAGCGATCGCTCTTCAGTAATTAGTAATTCCCAGGCTATTTTACGACTAGCGATCAGTGCCAATGCCGCCCGTACATATTTTGGTGTATTATGAAACACACCTTTTAAAGTTAGTTCACTGTAATGTAATTGCTCTGTGTTAACTGTAATCGTTGTATTTCGTGGACAACCACCGAATAAATTAACAGTTGCACCAGGACGAGCGCAAGCGATCGCAGTTTCCCAAACACTAGGTACACCAGTAGCTTCTATTACTACATCTGCACCCCATCCTTGAGTAAGTTCTTTCACCACACCGGGAATATCTGGAGTTTGATGATAATTAAAGGTTTGGAATGCACCGAGTTTTTCACCAATTTCTAACCTGTGGTCATTACCGCCCCACAGCAACACCTCAGTGACATCAGCCAACACAGCCACAAACATCAACCCAATGGCCCCATCTCCCAACACAACTACTTTATCTTGGGGTTTGATATCAGAACGGGCTATACCATGTAATACACAAGCCAAAGGTTCTGTCATGGCTGCCAATTGTAACGGCAATTCATCGGCAACCCGCAACATATTATACTGGACTATCGGTGCAGGTATCTTCAAATATTCCGCAAAAGTCCCATTATTCCATGTCAAATTAGGACACAAAGAATACTCTTTTCGTTGACAAAAAAAGCATTTCATGCATGGGGCAGAATTATTAGCCACCACGCGATCGCTTACTTGCCAATCTGTCACACCTGCACCCACAGCCACAATGTGCCCTGCGGCCTCATGACCAAACAGAGTAGGTGGTGTCAACATCTTCGCATGACCACCACGCCGCCAGACTTTCAAATCCGTACCACAAGTGGTTGCTGCACCAACTTTGATGACAACTTCACCAACTTCTGGAGAAGGGTCAGCTACCTGTTCTAAGCGAAAATTTTCCTGACCGTAAAGTAACGCTGCTAACACAGCTTTCGACCTAACTAATTAGCTCCACCCGATTGTATCAGGTATTAGTCATTGGTCATTAGTCATGGAGACTGGGAGAGTCAACTCCCTATTCCCCACTCCCTACTCCCTACTCCCTCAACGTAGTCTGAACCCCTGCCGTACTCAGAGTTTCCACCTTAGGTAAACGACTGACAGTTAACACCGGCACTTCTTGTCGGCAGGATTGGCAAAACCAATACAGTTCACCATAACGGACATGACGCAGGAGGGAATCACCGCAACACGGACAGGTGTTGGCTCTCATACTCATACTAATGTCCTCCTTAGAAAAAGTTATTGTTTTAAAGTGTTCAAAAAAGTTGTTAATTAAAGTCAGACTTGAGCCGCATCTTTATAACCATGTATGTTGATGCGGCTATTAATAATTTGTTCGTAAACAGCTTCATAGTTATTAACCATTGGGTTAACACTAAATTTTTTTTCTACATGTTCTCGACAGGCTTGACGATTAAGTTCCAACGCCGCAGGTATCATGTTTGCCATTTCTTCATAGTTTTGGCAGATAAAACCTGTTTTGCCGTGAACAATTACTTCCGAAACAGAACCTAGATTTATGGCAATTACTGGTGTACCAGTTGCCATTGATTCAATCATTACTAAGCCAAAAGGTTCTTGCCAATCAATAGGAAAAAGAGTTATTGCAGCATTGCCCAGAAGTTCAGCTTTTTCGGTATGGTTAATTTCGCCAAGGTATTGAATTTGCTGACCATCGATATGGGGGGCTATCTCTTGTGCAAAAAACTGAGAGTCTCTGTCATCAACTTTCCCTGCCATTTTCAAGCGCCAACCAGTCTGTTTAGCAATGGCGATGGCATATTGGGGGCCTTTTTCTGGTGAAAAGCGGCCTAAAAATGCTAAATACAGTGGTTCTTGCGGTTGGTCTATAAAGGGATAATCTTGAGTTTCTATACCGTTATAAACTGTGGCAACGTAGTTTAATTTGATTTGACGTTGGGCGTTACTAATGCTTACATATGCTTGCTGGTAATGGTGACTAAATAATTTTTGATTATCCTTAGTAAACCCATTGTGTAAAGTATGCACTGTGGGTGTTGATACCAAACTTGCTAAAGGTAATGCCATCATCCCTACATGGGAATGAATAATATCGAATTCCGCAGCTTGCTGATAAACTTGGTTAAGTTCTAGAGTTTCATACACTGAATATTCTGGGACATTTTTGTCTAAACGCAATGCCCGTGGATAAACTGCTTTTAAATGAGCTAATGTTTGAGAATCACCAGAAGCAAACAAAGTAACTTCATGTCCACGACGAACTAGTTCATCGGTCAAGTGACTCACTACCAACTCAATTCCTCCATAACAAGTAGGCGGAACTCGTTCCCATAAGGGGGCAACCTGAGCTATCTTCATAAATTGTTGGGTTTAGTCGGCAAAATATTACTCAAATTAAGTACTGCCATCATTCATATAACAAACGAGTATTTGTACTTATTTTTGAGATTTAAATTAACCTTAATTGACTCTTAAGAGTTCCATCTCAGTTAACCGTACCTTTAACCACTAAGAATGCATTTTTTAGACTAATTGAAATAGCTAGCTAGTAACTACGTTATTTAAATATAACCTAGGTTTTAATAGTTGCATCTACCTTGGGGATCATACTTTACGGGGTCTTTTTTGTAGCTAAACTAACAAATTACTAAATTTTGTAGCTGACAATACTAAAAATAGGAAGTCGGAACATTTTTTTGTAAAGCTAACTTAGCAAAGATGGCGCAAAAAAGAGCAAGCCACATAAATTTTCAATAATTATATATAAAAGTTTATATAAATTTTTCTTTCATTTAAATCCAGATGTTGCAAGTTGCCCTTGGGTTGATAAATTAAAAGTAACCTTTTAGTTTTTAATTAATATTTCTATTTTGCAACGCCAGAAATAAGATTGGTTTGCCCTGGCTGTTGGGATGTCAAGCTAACTTTTGGGTATTCCAGCAGGACAGAGGGTGAAATTACAGAGGTTAGTTTCACCCGCGTGGAGTTATAGGCTAAGGAGAGTTTTTGTTGCGCCAATTTTCTCAGACGTTGTGGCAGGTTTAAATCTTGCTGTTCAATTGCAGCTTGTTCCTGAAAATATTGTTTTGACCGTTCTCCTAAAGAAGACTGTCCTTTGTCGAGTCTAATTTTCTCGATGCGATCGTCGAAGAAATTGAGTCCATCCATATTGCTATGATGAATTGGCAAACCACTTTTTACGGCTGCTAAAGCCATTGCATAAGTCGGGTGTTTGTGTAAACCCAAAGTGTCTGCATAAATAGCAAATTCGCCCCATAGCTGTAAAAAGTCTAATTCTCGCCCATCATCAGCTTTCACCACAAACAAAAACTCGTTGATAAACTTCACAGAAGAAGAATCCAGATCAACCCCCGCTTTCTCTGCCATTTTTGTTATGGTATCTTGCTTGCGCTGAAGTTTTCGAGACAAAATAGGCTTATCAAATTGTTGTCGCAGATGTTTTTTCATATCTCCACAACTGCGTGCTGTTAACCCAGGATTAAAGTCTAAATTCTTAGGTATAGGGCTGCAAATTCGCACATCTGCGTCGAAATACATGACTGTAGATGACAGAGAAAGAGCATACTTAATTGCAAACCTTCGTTCGTGATATGCCAGTACTCCTCGACACCAGTGTTCAATAGCAATGACGTTAGGTTGGTCTTGAAAGGCTATTGGTTTATCTGTAATAACTACAAATGGATGATTCGGTGCAAATTGATAGAGATCGCTTGCCAAAAGTTTTGCTAGCGACACATATTTATTACCAAATGCGGCTGTACAAAAACACAGAGATTCAGGATATTTTTTTGGTTTATTCATTTGTGAAGATTGTTTAAAGCTTAAATGTATAAGGTACGTATAACACCTATGTCTGATATTTGTCTAGAGCTTTGCTAATGCTACAATCATTGCATTTCATTCATGGGTTCAAAAATCATTGACATTGATGTTACGCCAAGGCTGAGGCTTGATTTTCATCAGCCATGATTTACAAATAAGTATTTGTTTTATGTTATTGTCTATACAAAAATTTTTAAGTAAATTTGCTATAGTATGATGTTTTTATGAAAATAGCTACTTGGAATGTAAACTCGATTCGCACTCGTTTAGAACATGTGATCTCTTGGTTAACGGAAAATCCCATTGATGTCCTCTGCTTACAAGAAACAAAAGTTGTGGATGCTGATTTTCCGCGATCGCCTTTGGTAGAATTGGGCTATCACGTTTATGTTTCTGGACAAAAAGCTTATAACGGCGTAGCCTTAATTAGTCGCCAACCACTGAATGATGTTACTACTGGTTTCACGCCAATTTTGCCCAAAATTGAGCCAGAATGGGATATCCAAAAGCGGGTAATTACAGGCGTACTTGATGATATTCGGATTGTGAATCTTTATGTACCTAATGGTTCAGCAGTGGGCAGCGAGAAGTACGAATTTAAGCTGCGTTGGCTGACAGTGTTAAGAGAATACTTGCAAACCCTTTTAATTTCACAACCAGCTATTTGTATGTGTGGCGACTTCAACATTGCCCTAGCAGCCGAAGACATTCATGAAAAAGCGAATGCTGAAAATCACATCATGGCATCCCCAGCCGAACGCCAAGCCTTACGAGATATTCTGCAACTAGGATTTGCCGATGCCTTTCGCAAATTCACCACCGAAGGTGGGCACTACAGTTGGTGGGATTATCGCGCCGCCGCCTTTCGTCGCAACATGGGTTGGAGAATTGATCATCATTATCTCACACCAGTTTTGTACGATCGCGCTCAAAGCTGCATGATTGATGTTTCTCCTAGAAAATTGCCCCAACCTAGCGACCATACACCAGTAATCGTCGAATTTTAGATTAGGGTGTAGATGGAAGAATTTAACCCATAATCCTTATGTTTCTGGTAACTGGAGCAACAGGAGGAATTGGTCGCAGAGTCGTGCGACTCCTACGCCTACAAGAGAAATCGGTGCGAGCCTTTGTCCGTCTCACATCGCGTTACAGCGAGTTAGAACACCGAGGATCTGAAATTTTCATCGGTGATTTGCGGCAAGCAAAGGATATTGAAAAAGCTTGTCGGGGTGTTGAGTATATTATTAGTGCCCACGGTTCTGACGGTGATACCTTATCCTTGGATTACCGCGCCAACATTGAACTTATTGATCAAGCAAAAACTAATGGAGTCAAGCACTTTGTTTTCATTTCTGTATTAGGAGCGGATCGGGGGTATGAAGATGCTCCCACATTCAAAGCCAAACGAGCAGTAGAACAATATTTAGCAGCTAGTGGCTTAAATTACACTATTTTACGCCCATCTGGATTAGCATCTAACCTACTGCCTTTAGCAGAACGGTTTCGGGAAACCGGTTTGTATCTGCTCATTGGCGACCCCAAAAACCGTACTTCCGTTGTCAGTACAGATGATTTAGCCAAAATAGTGGTGGACTCAGTGACCGTAGAAGGCGCGCGCAATCAGATATTACCAGTCGGAGGGCCGGAAATTTTATTGCGTGAGGATATTCCCCAAATTTTTAGTCGGATTTTCCACAAAGAACCAGTAATAATTAACGCACCACTGTTAGTTGTTGATGGGTTACGAACTGTCTTTGGTTTATTTAACCCCCAAGGACAAAAAGCTTTAGGAACCTATCGCACATTATTGTCTAATGAATTTTTCTGTAGAAAAGAGGAAATAGCCAACTTAGAGAAGATTTTTAATTTTCAATTGGAAACCTTGGAAAGTTTTTTGCGCCGATACCTTGCAGTTTGAATTAGAGGCTAGAGGCTAGAGGTTAAAAGAATTTCTAGTTTCTAGTCCCTAGTCTCTGGCCCCTAGTCCCCAATAATCTCAAATTCTATGAAAAATTCCATAGTTGCCAATGCGGCTCAAGCACGTCAGACAAAACAGCGATTTGCCAGACCAGAAGATCAACTTTCTTATGAAGTAGGTAAGGCTGTACAGGAATTACCTCCGCTATATACTAGAGCTTTAGCGGGAACAATCACCTTAATTATATTTGGGGCGATCGCCTGGGCCAATTTCTCTAAAATAGATGAAGTAGCGATCGCACCAGGGGAATTAATCGCTTCTACACAGGTGCGACCAGTCACAGCCCTCAGTGGTGGCGCCATTTTGGATGTGAAGGTCGAAGAAGGTGATTATGTGGCTCAAGACCAAGTGTTAATTCAACGTGACACAGACTTGAGACAAACCGACGTTACCCGCCTTGCTCAATCTGCTAAGTTGATTCAAGAAGATTTACAACGTTTAGAGGCAGAACGTATCGGTACAACTGATGCTGGAACAACACTACAAGATGAACTTTTAGCATCGCGCCTTTCAGATTATCAAGCACGTCAAGCTGTGGCGGAAGCAGAAGCAAATCGCCAAGTAGCAATTATTAATCAAGCGAAAGAGCGGCAAAAACGGTTACAAGAAAATTTAGTCAATGCTCAACGTAGTGTTGTCAATGCCCAAGCTAATATAGTCAATGCAGAAAGTATTGTGACTAAAGTTGAAAGCAGTGTGGCGATCGCTCAACAAAGAGAAGAAAATCTCCGTACCCTCGTTGCTCCTGGTGCATTACCCAGAATGGATTACCTAGAAGCCCAAGAAAGATTAAATCGTGCCAAGACAGACATCACCAGGGCCAAAGATGAGGTGATCAATGCTCAAAATCGCTTAACAGAAGCTCAAGACAGAGTAGCATCCCTAGAAAGAGATATTGCGGCCCAAACCCAAGAAATTCGCCAAGCTGAACAAGCTTATCAAGGAGTTAGCAAACAAGCACAGCGTTTGGTGTCTGAACGTCAAAGTGAAATTTTGACCCAGATCAATAGGCGCCAAGAAGAACTCACTAATATTAATGGTCAGCTAGAACAAGCAAGAAAACAGCAAGCCGGGGAAACTATCAAGTCCCCAGTCGCCGGGACAATCTATAAAATTAAAGCAACTAAGGGCCCAGTACAAGCTGGTGAAGAATTACTCTCAATTTTGCCAGCAGGGGAAGATATATTACTAGAAGTGAAAGTCCTGAACCGCGATATCGGCTTTATTCGTCAGGGTATGAAAGCAAAGGTAAAAATGGCAACTTTTCCCTTTCAGGAATTTGGCACCGTTGATGGTGAAGTTGTGCAAGTTAGTCCTAATGCCACTGTCGATAGAGAATTGGGTTTAGTTTTCCCCACCAGAATTAAGCTAAGTCAACACTCAATAAATGTGCGGGGTCAAGAAGTTGTATTTACTCCAGGAATGACAGCTAATGGTGAAATTGTCACTCGTCAAAAGTCGGTTTTGACTTTCATCGTCGAGCCTGTGACTCGGAGATTTAGTGAGGCATTTTCAGTTAGGTAATTCTTGACAGCGATGAAGAAAGTCAGATTTACTCTGGCTTTCTCAATATATGGCAGTTCCCACGTAGCTGAGGACACACACTGTGCATCAAAATTGGACTCGCAGAGATTTTCCAGTCTATTACTTTTTCCCTGCTATATCAAAATTAAAAGCCAGGAAAAAATTTCATCATCTCATCTATTCGCTTCTGAAATGGACTGAGGATTTGTTCGAGATCTGTAAAATCTGGAGGAGCTTCGGGTTCATTTTTATCATCATCAAAAGCAATAATGTTGCTCGTCGTGTTACTACTTAGAGGACTATCGTAGTCCCGGAATTGCATTAGCGGCGCTTGTCGAAAGCTGAGTATTCCCTGATTTGTCGGTAAGCTTGTGCTTTCTGATGAGAAATTAGAAGTGACTACATTGCTGTCAATTACAGGTATTACTGCCAATTCAAAGCTTGTGCTAGAGGTTGATGTACTCTTGCTTACCATTTCTGCAATCGCCTGAGTAACTACAGAGCTAATATTGATGGTGCTAGCAGTCAAGCTGGAAGTAGCGACTGGTGTACTATTTCCTGCTGTCTCGATGATGATTTGCCTGATTTCCGCATTCGTCAAGTTAGGATTAGCACTCAGCATTAAGGCAACTACACCCGCAACGTGAGGAGTGGCCATAGATGTACCACTATAAGTAGCATACTTATTGCCGGGAATTGAAGAGTAAACGTTAACTCCTGGCGCTGTTACATAATATGGCGAATTCATCCCTGCTCGGTTTGAGAAGTTAGCCATATTATTGTTTTGATCTACTGCTCCTACCGCCAGTCCCCAATTATTGGCATAGTTTGCAGGATATCCAGGGAATGGGTAACCATTATTACCTGCTGCCATAACGACCATTGCACCTTGATTACTAGCATATTGAATTGCTGTTTCCAGAATGCTATTAGGAAAAAGACCCCCCAGACTGAGGTTAATCACATTAGCTCCATTATTCACAGCATAGTAAATGCCATCAGCGACAGCATTATAGCTGCCTGAGCCAACGTCATCTAGGACTTTAACGGGCATAATCTGGGCATCATAGGCAATACCAGTGACACCAGAGCCGTTATTCTCCCCAGCGATGGTACCAGCTACGTGCGTACCATGACCGTTTCCGTCTAGAACATTATTGTCTGTGTTAATAAAATTCCAGCCCTGGACATCATCTATATAGCCATTACCATCATCATCTATGCCGTTACCAGGAATTTCGCCGGGGTTAGTCCAGATGTTGTTTTTCAAGTCTGCGTGGTTATAGTCAACTCCCGTATCCAAAACCGCAATCACAGCACCCTTACCTGTATATCCCTGCGCCCAGGCTGCTGGCGCTTTCACTAAGTCTGCACCCCAATTATTGCCCCCAAGAGTAGGAACATCTGCAAAAGTAGTCTGCCCCGCGGCTCTAGCTACGGCTGCGGCGGCATTAATCAAGCCATAACCAGTAGTTGAATTATAGTTAGCAGTCCGCGCAGAAGTTGCAGTGATATTATTGTCTGGGTGAAAGCTACTACGACCACTAAAACTCAAGCTATACTCATTCTGAGTTGCAAAAGTATCTACCGAGGAAATAGCAGGAAAATCTAGTGGTTTATGAGTGAGAGAACTATTCCTAATATCATCAATGGGCATAAGTCTTGACTCCTCAAATCAGCGTATTTTTTTGGCAGCACAAACTGTTAAAACCTCCTCCCCAAGGTTTTAAAAAGTGACTTTACGCCCTTTGCCAAAAATTACTATAAAATCAAATCATAAAGTGCAACTTTTTTGACAAAACATCATAAAATAAAACATTTTATTTATAAATATTTTGAGAATTGTTGACCAAACAACGCCCTACTTATCAGGCAAATTTAACATGATAGTTTATATACATCAGGGTATTTTATTTTAGTTTTTTTTATTAATCAAATTAGATTGCTATATGTAAAAACTGTCAGTACAATAAATATTTTAGACTGCTAAAAACCCGTTGCATAAGTGCCGATAAAGAACTATCATCCACAGCAAGAGTGTTCATATTATGCGAGGTATAGGTGGCGATGACTGATATTGGGCTGACTCACATCGCGCTCCCTGTTGCAAATGTTGATCGAAGTATTAAGTTTTATTCCAAGTATGCCCAAATGCAGGTTATTCATCGTCGCATTGATGCAGAAACAGGTATCGCTGTTGTGTGGCTTGGCGATCGCACTCGTCCTTTTGTGATTGTTCTCATTGAAACAGACTTAGTGCAACCCATTCTCTCCCCCTTTGCACATCTTGGTGTTGGTTGTAAAAGTCGTGAACACATGGATGCTCTTTGTGAAAAAGCACAAGCGGAAGGTGTCTTGCTGCAAAAACAAAAAGATTCTGGATACCCCATTGGGTATTGGGCTTTATTGCGAGATCCAGATGGACACACCCTGGAACTATCTTATGGACAGGAAATAGGATTGACAGTGGAACAGGCTCCGTGACTACTCCACACGCTGACATTGGCGCTGAGAAAACCATGACAATCAGAGACTTTTGAGCCTGTTCCCCTACCAAGGAAACCAGACAAATAACCGACAGCAACTTAGATATTTGCTTGTTGCCGTTGATATAGTGACCAATACAAACCTTTTTGTTGTAACAACTCTGCATGAGTACCGCGTTCAGCGATGACACCTTGTTCCAACACCAAAATTAAATCAGCGCGTTTGAGGGGTGCAAAGCGGTGAGCAATTAAGAACACAGTACGGTTAGCAGAAATTTTTTGTAAATTTTGCAATACCTGCTGTTCAGTTTCACTATCTAAAGCACTGGTAGCTTCATCCAAAACCAAAATCGGCGCTGGGGAAAGGAATAACCTAGCTAGAGCAATGCGTTGTCGTTGTCCACCAGATAAAGCTGTTCCTCTTTCACCGACATTGGTTTCGTAACCATAGGGCAATTGACTAATAAAGTCATGGGCTACAGCTAATCTTGCAGCTTCTACTACTTGCTCTGCACTAATGTCGGGATTCCCAAGAGTGATATTTTCCAAGACGGAACCGTTGAATAAAAAGTCTTCTTGGAGAACTACACTTATTTGTTGTCTGAGTGAAGCTAAATCGGCACTCTTAATATCAAAACCATCTATGAGAATACGTCCTGATTCAATTTGATAGAGGCGTTGTAATACTTTAGAAAGGGTACTTTTTCCAGAACCACTACGTCCAACAATGCCCACAAATTGACCCGGTTCTACATTAAAAGAGATGCCTTTGAGTACGGGTTCAACGTTTGGTTGATAGCGGAAAAAGATTTGCTCGAATGTGACTTGACCTTTGAGTGGTGGTAAAACCAACCCTGTGCCTAATTCAGCTTCTGGTGCAATGTTGAGAATATCACCAATGCGGTCTACAGATAACAGAACTTGTTGCAGATTTTGCCATAACTGCACTAGGCGCAATAGTGGCCCGGTGACTCTTCCCGATAACATTTGAAAGGCAACTAATTGACCGATGGTAAGATTTTGATCAATAACTAATTTGGCACCAAACCAAAGAATTAGTAATGAAGAAAAGTTGGTAAGAAAGTTACCGATATTACTACTAATGTTAGAAGTGGTAGAAGCTTTAAAACTTGTACGAATAAAACGAGCAAATAACCCTTCCCAACGATCGCGGGCTACTGGTTCGGCTGCATGAGCCTTGACTGAGTGAATGCCTGTGATGGTTTCTACTAAAAACGATTGGCTATCGGCATTACGGTTAAAGGTTTCATTGAGCCAATTACGCAGAATGGGCGTGGAAATAATGGTTAAAGCCGCGAATAACGGCAATACTGCCAAAGCCACAAATGTCAGCGGGATGTTGTAGTAAAACATCAATACCAGGTACACCACAGCAAAAATACTGTCTAAAATTACAGTTAATGCTGTACCTGTAAGAAACTGGCGGATTTGTTCGAGTTCTTGGACTCTGGCTACTGTGTCTCCCACACGTCTTGACTCAAAATAAGCTAAGGGTAGACGCATTAAATGGCGAAACAACTGTGCCGATAAACTTAAATCTAAGCGGCGGGCTGTATGGGTAAAGATAAATAATCGCAGGATGCCCAATATTGACTCAAATAAGGCTATCAACAACAGTGCGATCGCCATAACATCGAGAGTCGGCAAACTCTGCTGCACCATCACTTTGTCAATCACGACTTGGGTAATTAATGGTGTTCCCAATCCCAGAAGTTGCAACGTAAAAGATGCTAGCAAGACTTCTCCCAGCAATCCCCGATACTTCCAAACTGCCGGCGTAAACCAACCAAGGTTAAATTTTTCTTGCTTGGATACCAGTTCTGCTTGCCATAAACTGCCATCCCAAGCTGCCTCTACTACTGACTGAGGTAAGCTTTCACAAGTATGGTCTTGGTTGAGGGGATTAGCAATAATTAAGTTAGACCCTTTGACTCCGTAAATTACCACCCAAGAAGGTACTGGTGAATCATCTGAATGCCACTGTAGTAATGCTGGAAATGATAATTGCCGTAACTCACCCCAACTAACTTGCAGTCGTCGCAACACCAACCCTAACTTTTCTCCTGCTTCCACAAGATTTTTGGGGTTTTGTCCTCTTAATTGACGTTGCACCCATTCCAATTTCACAGGGTGATCTAAATGCTGCGCCACCATTGTTAAACAAGCAGCGGCTGTGTTCCAGCTAGCAACAAAGGGATAGGTGGAAGATGGGGGAATGGGCTGATGGGGTGAAAGTGTTTCCTGGTATTCCTCAGGGTAAGCGATCGCCTGCGGCACTGCACTCCGTGCCATCGCCTGGGGAGGTAAACTCTCTGACAATGCTGTTGTTCTTACCTCTTTGTCCCCTTCCCACCCTAGCCAGAACTCTTCAATCTGGGGAGTAGAAAATTCTGCCCATAGTGCTGTATCCCAACACACTACTACTACTTCTTTGCTAGCAGCTATTGCTTTACACTCCACAGCTACCTTATGTAAGTCGCCAAACCAATCCCCTGCTTGTAAAGCGGCCAAAGGCTTACCATGTTCTTCTTCTCGCAAACGGACTTTACCAGTAAAAATGAAAAACTGATAACCGCCTGCTTCAGTTGACCAGATTTTGTCCCCAAGACGATACTGACGGATTTGTGCTTGACTTTGCAAGTGGGATTTTTGCTCGGTAGTCAGCCAACATAAAGGGGGTTGGTTCCAGGGAATTGATTCTAGAGCGTTTGCTTGTAAAGATGGATTATTCAGAATATTTAACTCATTTGTAATTTGACCGTCAGCTTTTGAATTTTCTCGACTAGCCATTTTTCAAATAATTCATTTTGTAGTACTTGCTTGAGTTGAGTATCGTCTAAAGACGCGGGCAAAATTTGTTCTACTCGAAACAAACCATAACGTCCATCGATTTCTACTGGCCCGAGTAATTGTCCGGAGTTTGCTATATCCACAACGGCCCTTAATTTATCTGGCATTGTTCCTCGGCTTACTGGCCCCATCATGCCGTTTACCATGCGGTCATCTGCTAGTGAATATTCTCTAGCTAGTTGTTCAAAACTACCTCCTTCTTCGATTTGGGTTTGTAGTTCTTCGGCGAGTTCTCGATTATCAACAACAATGCGAGAGACTATAACTCGATCCAAAAAAATCTTCCGCTCAATAAAGTATTCTGGGATTTTTGGTTCTGTCACCACAACTTTCAATTTTTCTAATTTGAAGCCAAAAGCAATTGATTCATAAAAAGTGGCATAATCTGTAGCATTTTTTTGTAACCATTCCTGAAACACTTGGGGGTCAGTTAGTTGATTTTTGAGGCGGAAATCAATAATTGTCTGTTCTGTTAAAGCGGGACTGATTTGGATGTCATCTCTTGCTTGTATTTCTTGCTCAATGACGTATTGGCGGAGAATGTCACCCATGAAATGTGCTAATTTTCCAGAGGCTTGCAGATATTTTACTGCTTGGTTAATCGTAATTGCTTGGTCATTAACGGTCAAAAATGATGAAGATTCCATGAACTCAACCGATGGGGAACAGTAAAACTTTATAAACTACAAAATATACATTGGCAAGTTTAAAATTTTGACAATCACTAATTTCAACCATTGCATAGACACACAACAACTGCACCAGCAGCAGGTTGTGTCAAAACGCTGGGAAATTTTGGAGAAAACTAGGCAGCAACAGCAGGAATAATCATTGTCCAGAATAAGGCGATTAGTATAGCTGCCATCGCACCGATTAGTGTATTGAAAATATTAACTACTTCATTGGTTAACCAGTTATATTTAGATTGCAAAGTTGCGCCAATTACACTTTCTAAGTTGGTGGCAATAAATGCTGCCAATATACACCACACTATTCCTAATAAATCAATTAAACCCACACCCCAAGCTAACAAGGCGATGGCAATTGAGGCTAAAATTCCAGCTAAAGTTCCCTCTAAACTAACTGCCCCTTCTGTACCACGAGGTACTGGTTGCAGTGTAGTAATTAAAAAGGTACTTTTACCGTAGGCTTTACCTACTTCACTCGCTGTGGTGTCAGACAGTTTGGTACTAAAACTAGCCACATAGCCTAACAGCAGTAAGGACTGGAGAAGGGGAACTGGAAGTTGGGGACTAGGTAGTAATCCCAAATTGAGAATGCCTATTCCCAAGGCACACAATGCCCCTGTTAAAGCTGAACCCCAGACATTTTCTGGGCCTCTTGCTCCAGAACGCTTTTCAGCTATTCCTTCTGCTTCTTTTTGTGCCATGCCGATACGTGTTACTCCAGAACCAACTAAAAAATAGAACACTACTATGGCATATCCTTGCCAACCTAGGGTTCCCCAAATGAGGACTCCAAGTAACCCGGCGTGAAATAAACCTGCTGGGGTGAGTAGCTGTTTGGGAGCAATTCCCACTAAACCCAATAAAATCGTGTTTAATCCTATTGCTACTAACCAGGGATTTGCAGAGTCAATAAAAGATAACATCAGCAATGAATTATTGGTAATTTGGTAAGAATATCAACAGAATAACCAATTTTAGAACTTGGGTGTTTAATTCTTACCACTACTCAATTCACATAACGCCGAGTTTCTATTACTGTTACCGATAAACAACAGAAGAAACAGGGAAGACAACGCAAAAACTCCTTCCCCACTCCACGCCAATATCGTCCCCAGGATATAAGCTCAATTTATATAAAACTGTGTGCAAATTGACCACAATTAGAGTTTAAGGTCATAAATTTATAAATAGCGCCAACTACCAGTCTCTGGGACAACTACTATGAGCCAAATTTTATTTCACCTGGCTTTCCCCATATCTAATATTGCTCAAGCAAAAGCATATTATGTCGATGCTCTTGGCTGTATTCCTGGGCGTGAAAGTCCTCAAGCTCTGATTCTCAACCTTTATGGTCATCAGTTAGTAGCTCATGTCACCAAGGAAATTCTCTCGCCGCAACGCACTATCTATCCCAGACATTTTGGACTCATTTTTCAGCAGGAACATGACTGGGAAAATTTACTAGAAAAAGCACATCAAAAACAGCTACAGTTTCGGGAGTCACCGAAAAATCGCTTTGTTGGCTTGCCTTTGGAGCATCGTACTTTCTTTTTGGAAGATCCTTTTTATAACTTGATGGAATTTAAATATTACCGCCACCCAGAGGCGATTTTTGGAAATTACGAGTATTCCCAAATTGGGGATAGGGCTTAATCGGCTCTGCTAAAGCGTTGGTGACTGCGGCCAAACTCCTGGAGTCTGTCAGCATCCAGGAGTGTAATGCTACTGGCACTATTACCTCTTGTCCCAGTGGCATTTGTGAACTATTGGCCGGGACTATCATCAAATCATAAGGTGTCCATATGGACGTAAAATTTATCTGTTCTAACACTACTGCATCCGAGTTTAAATCTTGGATGAATGTACTGTTGGGACGCATTTGCAAACAGCCAGGGCGCTGGGAAGCATAGGCCACAACAGTTCCATGATGAGGTGAAGAGATAGTGATAAACCGCTGTACACGGTTGATACCCCCCAAGCGTTGAACATAGTAACGGCTAACAATTCCCCCCATGCTGAAGCCTATGATATCTAAGGGTTCTTCCGGGGCAAAAGTAGCAACAATATAATCAGCTACTTGCTGTGCTAAGATATCAAGACCTTGATCACCATTATTGGGCAATAAATTCAGGGTATACACAGACCAACCTAGTTGTCTTAAGTAACCCGCCATTGTATTAAACACTGCGCCTGTATCTTCAATGCCATGTATTAATAAAACGGAGTTGCGCTGCTGGTTTTTGGTATTCATCTCCCAATTTTGCCTACATCAATTCTGTAGAAAATTTAACTGAGTACTGCGATCGCCTGTAGATTTGTTATGACAGTTCTATCACTGGATAGGGACTGGGCAATGGGGAACTAGGAGCAAAAGGGGTAATGGGGACAATAACGAACAGGCTCTTTCAATCCTACGAAATATTAATTTTTGTTAAGCATACTTTCATAATCTTGCCCTTAGTTACAGTAAAATTTAATAATTAATTCTCGATGTATCAAGGTTACGAGCGCTGGCAATCATGGCTAGCAATCAGGGATTGAGAACATTTGCCCGGTAGTGTTACTACAATGTTAATTAGTTAATTAAGTACAAACCTATAAAGCTTGTCACTCTCATGGCATAGCTTGGCGCAAAAAAATGTAATATTCTGCCGTATTTTTTTACACTACGGCCAAGTTTACAAATATAACAGGCAGGAGCAATTCTCATGTTCGGTTTTATCAAAAAATTAATCGCTGGTATTCTAGGTTTCATTACTGGGTTGTTACCAAAGAAAAAAAGTAACGGCTACTTTTTAGAGCTAGATGAAGCATCTGCTGGCAAATCTCCTCAGGCTGAAGCTGCTAAAGAGACATCTCCTAAGGTGGCAGATAAACCAGCGTCAGTATCTAATGGTACAAAAGCAGCTGTAGTAGATTCACCAGAACCAGCACCGTCTGCCGCACCATCGGCAAAGAGAGATGCACCTACTGCGACAACAGCCACAAAAGCAACAACAGCGAAAAAAGAAGAGCCATCAAAGAATGGTAAAGCGCCTAAAGCTGAACCTGCTAAAGTGCCAGCCGCAACCAAAGCTCCTAAGACACCAGTTGAAACTACGTTTGCGCCCAAATATCTTGCTCCTTCAGCTACTGGCTCTAATGGTCGTCGCCGTCCAGGTGCCAATATGAGTAATTACCTGGATATGGCACGTCAGGTGAAAACTCCTGGCTAAGTTTGCTCAAGCATAGGGAATGAATTTCCCTATCTGATTTTCAGGAGAATGTCAAAAAAATCAATCCACTATATAAATGAAACGCTGGGTCCCAATTAGTCTTTTCCCTACGAAATAGGTGAATGTGAGGCTGAATGATACCCAGCATTTCTGTTTGATCTAAAACTGTTTCTGCAAAAGGTGTGAAATCTGACCAAATTTTAGTTTGTGATAAATGTTGTTCTATCCATTTTAGTAAGCTATTCCAATTAATTCTGATGGTATTTTGGCTAACTTGGGGTGTAATTTCTACACCTTGCTGAAATTCATAACCATGATCATAAAGTCGTAAAATGCAATTTCTTTCAGGTAAGTGTAAATCACAAAATTGGGCATAGTCTTGGGTTTGGGTTTTACGTTCTAATTGACGACGGGCATTGACATCTACAACTTCTTCAAAAATCGGTAATAGTCCCACTACCCGTGCTGAAACTTCTGACCATTGAAAACTCAGTGAACCAAGTTGATTTTCTTGGTTACTGCAAACAACAGTTGCTTCTGTGTCAGACTCACTAAAGTATTTGACTTGAAAAACTTGAATTTTTTGAATTGCAGTAATTGTTGTCCAAAAGCAAGATATCCCAGCTTGCTGCAACTGTGTACCATAAAATTCGAGTTCTCCTACTTGTCCAGTGCGATATCCTCTCCAACCGCGACTGGGTAACACCAGCCTGGCTGTATAGGGGTCTAGCTGCATAATTTGAGCAAATTTTGGTGCAGCTATGGTTTTTAGTTCATTAGTTAGAGGTTCTAAGACTAATAAACCTAATTCACTATTACTTGGTTGGGCTGTTGCTTGAGCAATGGCCCTTTGTCTTTCTTCTTGGGCGATTTCTTGTAGCCGCTGCAACCCCTGACGTGCTTGGGTGATGATTTTGGTATTGGTGGTATTTCGTAACAGTTGCCGATAAATTTTCTCAGCATTTTGGTGCTTTTGCGTTACTTCATGCAGTCTTCCCAAATAAAACTGTACCCAAGGGTTTTCTGGTGATTCTTTTAACAACTGTTGGAGTAATTTAGCAGCCCTATGATAATCTTGACGCTCAAAGGCGCTGGCAACTTGTTCAATCATCTTTCATCTGGCCCATACCACAAGAGTGATAATTTATTTATACTTCACAAGTTGCGGAAATTAATGATAATGCTACTACTGGTGCTGTAACTGCTCGCAGGATACGACGACCAAGGGATACAGGTTGAAATCCAGCTGCGATCGCACTGTCAATTTCGCTGTGAGTCCAGCCTCCTTCTGGGCCAGTAGCAATAATTATCTCTGTATTGTCAGCAGCAATCACGCTTTTTAAATGCGGATAATCGCCGCGAGCTTCACAGATATATCGCTGAGTTCCTTGATTAGCAGTAATTGCAGCCCTAAAAGTGATTGGTTCTAAAATTGTAGGGACAAAAGACCGCTCTGATTGCTCGGCGGCTTCTGCGGCTATGCGTCGCCAACGTTCGAGTTTTTGGGTACTGGGATTGAGTAAGGTGCGATCGCTCAATATTGGAGCAATACAAGCTACGCCTAATTCAGTAGAGACACGTACTATATCATCAAACCCACTGCCTTTAGGCAAAGCCACCATCAGTGTAATTGATACAGACAATTCCGTATCTACAGATAATAACTCTAAAACTTGGGCTTGCTCCCCTGCTAACTGCGCCAACCACCATGTACCTCGACCATCCATAGCAATAAAGCGATCGCCTGTATGTAGCCGTAACACCCGCCCTAGATAATGTTGTTGTTCTGGGGTCAAAAATATTTGCTGTTGTTGTAGTTGATCAGGTGCGATCGCAATGCGTTGTAGTTGGGCCATTTAAACCTTTACGTTGAAAAATAAAACTAAACAAATGTCTATAGTGTTTCTTAGAAGCTGATAAATTCGGAGGAGAGTGTGACCACGACGTTAAACTGGCAACAGCGAGTTGGTAATCAACGAGATTGGGTTTGGCGAGGATGGCAAACTCGTTATACTTATCTCCGTCCCAGCAAAAATCACCAAAAAACACCGCCACTGATTTTACTACATGGTTTTGGTGCTTCCATTGGACATTGGCGACATAATTTAGAAGTATTGGGCGAACACCACACAGTTTATGCCTTAGATATGCTAGGTTTTGGTGCTTCCGAAAAAGCACCTGTGAATTACAGCATAGAACTGTGGACAAAGCAAGTATATGAATTTTGGCAAGCTTTTATTGGTGAACCAGTCATATTAATCGGCAACTCTAACGGTTCATTGATTTCTTTAGCCATCGCCGCCGCCCATCCAGAAATGGTACATGGCATTGTGATGATGAGTTTACCCGACCCATCTTTAGAACAAGAAGCTATTCCGCCTTTTTTGCGACCGATAGTTACAGGAATCAAAAAGATGGTTGCTTCGCCGTTGATCCTCAAACCTGTATTTAATTTTGTACGCCAACCTAGTGTGCTACGTCGTTGGGCTGGTCTGGCTTATGCCAATCCCGAAGCAATTACCGATGAACTCATAGACATTTTAGCTGGGCCTCCCCAAGACCGGGGTTCGGCGCGGGCTTTTAGTGCTTTATTTAGAGCTGCGATCGCAGTTAATTTTAGTCCTAGTGTCAAGGCAATATTACCCAAGTTAACCGTGCCGATGCTATTAATTTGGGGAAGCAAAGACCGATTTGTACCCCCTGTTCTAGCCAAAAGATTTACTCAGTACAACGAAAAATTAGAACTACTCGACTTAGAAGATGTGGGGCATTGTCCCCATGATGAATGCCCCGAAAAAGTGAATCAAGTGATTCTTGATTGGATAGAAAAACATGGCAGCCAAAGTGATATTCAACAAATTACGACAAAATCTGATACATTACCCTATTAACTTCAAAAGTAATTTAAATAACCACAAATTATGAAACGCCGACAAATTCTCAACACAGCTGCGATCGCCACTGCAACTGCGGCCACTCTAGTTTCCTGTACGCGCACCGAAACAGCCGCGAATGTGCAAACTGGAATGCCAAATGTCAGGTGGCGGATGGCAACTAGTTGGCCTAAGTCCCTAGGGATTTTTAGCGGTGCTGATGTAGTTGCTAGGCGGGTGCGAGAAATGACCAACGGGCGTTTTAACATTACACCCTTTGCTGCGGGAGAGCTGGTTCCAGGATTGCAAGTCATGGACTCAGTACAAGCAGGGACTGTGGAATGCGGACACACAGCTGGTTACTATTACATCGGTAAAAATTTAGCTTTAGCTTTTGCCACCTCCGTACCCTTCGGCTTAAATGCCCAACAGCAGAACGCTTGGCTGTATCACGGTGGCGGACTAGAAGCCATGCAAAAAATCTATAGCGACTTCAACATTATTAACTTTCCGGCTGGTAACACAGGGGCGCAAATGGGAGGATGGTTTAAAAGAGAAATTAACACCGTAGCTGATCTCCAAGGCTTAAAAATGCGGATTCCCGGATTAGGGGGACAAGTCGTATCTCGCATGGGGGTAAATGTCCAGGTGTTACCCGGAGGCGAAATCTTTTTAGCATTAGATCGCGGAGCAATAGACGCTGCTGAGTGGGTAGGCCCTTACGATGATGAGAAACTTGGTTTACAAAAAGCCGCCCAGTATTACTATTATCCCGGTTGGTGGGAACCAGGCCCAACATTAGAAGTATTGGTTAACCGTAACGCTTGGAACAAATTACCCAAAGAATACCAAGAAATTTTCAAGACAGCGACTCATGAAGCCAATATGAATATGCTAACTGAGTACGATTCCTTGAATGGCCAAGCACTTTCGAGACTAACCGCTGGTGGGACAAAATTAGTTTCCTTCAGCCCAGAAATCATGAAAGCAGCTCAAACAGCCTCATTCGATTTCTTAGAGGAAAACGCTAGTAAAGACGCAAGTTTCAAAGAAATTTACGAACAATGGAATGGCTTCCGTAGACAAGTAGTTGAATGGAACCGTGTTAATGAATTAAGTTACGCCAATTTCGCTACCTCTAATAGTTAAGGGAGTAGGGGTATCAGATAATTTGTGTGTACACCGTAGCTGGAGATAAGGGGTAATGGGGACTTGGTAAGTAGAGATTGTGTAATTTCAAAAGGTTCAAAAACCCAAATTAAAAGCTTTTTGACTTTTGACTTTTGACTTCCCCAAAGGGGGTTTCCCTACTTCCTAATTTCCCCCAACTGCTGGGCCACACCACCTTCTTCGGAAAGTATCAAAGTTGTTGCGGCCATTGCAATCATCATTACCACAACTAGCCCCAGTACGGCTGTTCGTTGTTTAAGTTTGATTGCCGCAAATAAAGTATCTATGGTAGTTTCAGCACCCGTAACTTGAAGTGGCTTCAATGCTTTTAAAGCAACAGCTGCATTGGCATAGCGATGTTTACACTTGCGTTCCACCATTTTTGCCAACCATGATTTAAAATTCGGGTTCAGTTGGGGTACTAATGTCTGGAAATGAAAGCGATATTTATGATCTATCAACTTGCCAATATCAATAGAACGGGTATTAGTGAGGAGGCAAATTAGTGTTCCCCCCAGACTATACAAATCTGAGGATTGGTTGAGGGTATAACCAAGTTGTTCTTCTGGTGGCATAAAACCTGGCGTTCCAGAGGAAAAGCTACTCAGAGCTATTTTTGCACCTTGTATCCGCGCCAATCCAAAATCAACTAGATAAGCATTTAGTTGCTCATCTACTAAAATGTTTTCTGGTTTAATATCCCGATGAATAATCGGGTTGACTTGCTGTTGCAAATAAACCAAAATTTCTAAGATTGATATAGCTATTTGCTTGATTTCTTCTGGTTGAAATTGGCGCTGCCAACTCAATGATTGAGCATTTTTATACTCCTGCACCAGATAAAAATTACCTGATAACTCAAAATATTCTATGTAGCGGGGGATACGGGGATGATCAAGTTGTTGCAGGATTTGAATTTCACGTTCATAAGTTTTCAACCCAGACCAGTCTGCACTTGTTCTAACAACATTGAATTTTTTAATTACTACCTGCTGATGAGATTTACAGCCATTAGCTAGGTAAGTAATCCGTTCTTCTTGTTGATTGCGTCCTAGTTCTTTAATAACTTGATAGCCTAAATCAGAAAAATCAGGATAATCATTTAAGGGAATTGCCTCTAGCTTATGCACATCAAGCTCCATTACACACACCATTTGAGTCTGATTTTGTCAAGGTGCAATTAAAAAATAAGAGGTAGTCACCCAGTATTGTTAGCCGCTTTTTGCCCTATCCATACAAAGACGCTATCAAAAGAAATTTGTCTTTGCATCTACTTTAGGACTTACGCAAAAACTCTCTGAAACTATTAAGAATTGTGCGTAAATCCTATACTTAAAGCCTAGATATCCAGAGGACATCTATCTGCTCAATTATTAACTTTGCGCTAACCAATTGATAATCTGGGCATTGACAATATCTGGAACTTCGTCGTGAGGGCAATGACCAGCGTTAGGAATGGGAATAATCTTGATGTCTTTGCCATTCTCACACGCTTCTTCATATATCTTGGCCCCGGTAATTGGTGTCCAAGGGTCATCAGCACCCCAAATTACTAATAAAGGACGTTCTATTTTGGGCAAGAGTTCCCCAGGTGTAGGGCCAGGAGGGGCTGTGAGAATAGAAGCAAAAACTTGCTGCGCGCCGGGATCACAAGAGGGAGTATAAAGAATATCAATTAATTCATCGGTGACGGCTTCACGATGGCGATAAACTTGGTATAAAGTACGACGAATTTGCGATTTTTGGCGAATGCGATTATAAACGAATTTACCAGTGATAGGCGATCGCACAAATCCATTAAAAGCTGCCATCACTGCCCTTAAGGGTGGATTCAATTCATGAGGACGATGACTCAAACCACCAGCTGAGTTAATTAAAACACCACCAGCAGCAATTTCTGGATGTTCTGCTAGCACCATCAAGCTTAAAAGGGCACCAATGGAGTTACCAATAAATACCGCAGGTTCTTGGATATGTGCGTGCCAAAAATCTTTCAGCAGTTCTACCCAAACTTCTACGGTGTAATTAATTGGTGCTTTATCAGAACCACCAAAACCTAAAAGATCCAAAGCAAAAACCTGATACCCAGCATTAGCTAAAACTGGAATATTCTTTCGCCAATGTCCAATGGAAGCACCAAATCCATGAACCAATACCAAAGGGCGACCTTTGCCCATCACAGTATATTGAATTTTGTGACCTTGCCAAGTCCAAATCAGTTTTTCTAAGGTGATTGAAGGTAGCTGCTGTGTCGTTCCGGTCATTATTAAAATTCGTAAAGTATTGTTCTATATAGTATTGTCGCTGAACATTAATAATTCTGGACAAAAAGCTCAGAAGCTAGGGGCTAGAGTTCAGGATTCATAGATTAAAATCAATGTTATTTTCATCACTAAAAAGGGATTAATGAATACAGGGGTACTTGTATCTCTTTGACCTCTATTTGATTGGTACGGTGTGTGATGAAACAGATGAATCCACGTTTATTAGCTTATTTGAGCAAAGTCGTTGTTGCTGCGACTTCTGTAGCAATATTCTCGCCAATAGTTTCCGTCTACGCATCTTCAGGGATATCTACCACCGTTGATCAAACACCTGGTAATACCCCAGGACAACAACTTTTATTGGCAGACAACGATGATGATGATAGAAAAGCAAACTTGCCAGAATCTATTAAAGTAGCTGTGTTCCGAGACATTTCTCGGCGCACAGGATCACAAATTTCCATGTTGCGTATTGTTCAAGCTAGAAGGCAAATTTGGACAAATGGCTGTTTAAATTTACCCGTGGAGGGCAGTTGTACCCAAGCTATGGTAAAGGGTTGGCAAGTACTTGTTGCTAACCAACAGCAAGTGTGGGTATATCGTACTAATGAGTCGGGAACAGTCGCCAAAGTAGATCAAGATTCCACTCAATACGTGACTACTGCAATGGTGAGACAACAAACCACCAGCCGCACACAGCGAGAAACTGTCACCACACAAAGTAGTAACCAGGTAAGTACAGCTAGGACATCAGTCAAGGGTAAACATAAAGGTTTCAGCCTGGCTATTATGCAGCCCTCTGGTAATCTTGCCGAGGTAGTTGCTCGTGTTTCTTTAAAAGGTAAACGTAACAAGGGTTACCTGCAAGAAAGATTTTTGGGTGATTACAAGTACAAAGTTCAGCAAAAAGGGAAAAAAGCGAAATTTCTCAAGGGAATTAAACCAGGCGATCGCGTGGTGGTACGCTTGTATGATCTACAAAACCGCTTTCTTGGTTACAGCGAATTTGAATGCTTGTCAGAACATACAGTAGTTAACTTGGTTCTACCTGCTAACCCGACACAAACTCAAATCGTCCGGACTGTCTATGGTGTGGACACCAAACAAGATGGGATGATTGATGCAGGTGCTACTACTTATGACTACTTTACCCAAGTCAGTAACCAACGCGTTAGCTTCTTGAATAGTTCACGGGCTATCAATGTCAGCCAGTTTCAAGTACAGGGTTTATCAACAGTAGCGACAAACAGCATTTATCCCACAGCCTTGAGAACAGGCGAGTTCGCCTTATTAAATCAATCATTGAGTGCTTTGAGTCCTGGCTTACCACCAGTGTTAAAAGCCGCACCAGGTAAGTTAGTCCAACTCATTGTCGTCCGTGATGATAGTAGTTCCATCTACGATGTCAGCCAGATGATGATGAATTATCGGGAGGTAGGTGTAGCTAGCAGTATCCAAACGATGTTTACTGACGTTTCTAGCAACCACTGGGCGAAAGATTTTATTTCCGAGTTAACAGCCTTAGAAGTTCTCCAAGGGTTCCCTGATGGTAGTTTCCGTCCCGATGAACAGGTGACTCGTGCCCAATTTGCGGCCATGCTAACCCAAGCCTTTCAAAAGGTGAGAGTTCGTAATCCCATTAGCTTCAATGATGTTTCTAATAGATATTGGGCTTACAATGCTATCCGCGAAGCTTATGCTAGCGGCTTTTTAGCAACTACAGGTAGTAACTTTAATCCTACCCAAAACCTGTCACGCCTGGAGGTTTTGCTAACATTAGCGCGAGGACTCAACTACACCTTTAGCGGTTCCACAGAGACAATTTTGGCAGCTTACAGCGATGCATCCAGCATTCGTAGTGATGTTCGCAGTGCGATCGCCGCACTTACAGAACGGGGTGTCATAGTCAATTATCCTCATGTCCAGTCTCTCAATGCTGATAAGGTAGCAACGAGAGCAGAGGTGAGTGCTTTGATATACAGAGCCTTAGCCAGCACTGGTGAAGTAGTTGATATATCTTCTCAATATGCAGTGCAGCCAGTACAACAGCAAACTGTAGCTGAAGAAGAAGTTGTGGCCCCAATGGGAAGCTTCACACCTCGTCAAAATTGCAACCAAGGTATTGGTAATGGTGCTGAAGGCTGCGACCCTGGTAAATCTAGTCCCCACGGTGGTAGTAACGACGAAGGTGGACGCACACCGGGAGGAAGGTAATCCATCAAATCTGGTTTTTGACTTGCGTTCAAATCTCCCCTCTCCTGAATAAGCCGACTGGACTGACAAGCCTAAAATGGTGTGATAGATATAACTCTTGTAGTGCGGGCATCTTGCCTGCACCGGAGGGGCGAGAAGTGTATCCTACAAGATAAATTTAACGCCACATTTTAGCTGAAACAGTCCAGTAGGGTGTGTTGTCGCCAAGGGCCGCACCATCAACTCACATTTTTAGAAGTTAAAAAATCGTTAAACTTCATTGCGAATTAAAAAGCTAGGTAAAACAACGTGATAAGTTCTGATGGTGTGGAGAAAGAACAAGGATTAAGAGAAGGAGAACACAGTGGTAATGGGATCAAATTTATCAACAGACGCAGTTGTAACAAATGAAGATTTCAGTGAATATGTAGCCCACTTACAACTTCATATGACTCTGCAAGCTCGCAATCTGGTTCCAAACCTGAAACAAACCCTAGAAGATAGTCGAGAAGAAATGCTTCACCAAACTCAAGCCAATTTTGAGAAGCTAATCTCCCGGCAAGGGTTATAAGTAAAGACCAACTTTTATCAAAATTTTATAGAATAAAAGCAGATTATTGTCGGGTCAACACTAGCAGTGTGGTCAGCAATTCTGCTTTTTTTAGTTTTTTACACATTATATTTAGTATTAAGTCACAAAAATCACCCCTTGGAAACAATAGCCAAGAGCGGAAAGCCGCTAAGATAACTATTGCAGCAATTCCTCTAACCCAGTAAGTTAAGGCTAAATGGCAGCTCAAAATAAAATGACTTCATTACTTCCTCGAAACCTCAGCGTTGTCATCCGGCCAGTCCAATACCGGGATCTGGACGGAATTGAGCAAATCACCCAAGAATCATTCGCGGCTCTTTCCCCTAAAGAAGCTAACTTGGCCATCAATCAGATGCAGTGGCTACGTCGTTGGTATGGGTTATTGAAATTTTTGAGTTGGTTTCCTAATCCCCTACAATATCGCTTCTGTGCCTACGTAGCAGAGCAAGGTAGGACACTGTTAGGCATGATTCAAGTATCACCATTTAACCGCACACGCAGTACATGGCGGATTGATCGAGTCATGCTAGATCGTGCAGTGGAGAAGCAAGCAATTGGCTCGCAACTTTTACGTCACTGCTTTGAGTCAATTTTAGAAGCTCGGACTTGGTTACTAGAAGTTAATGTTAATGATAAAGATGCCCTAGCGCTGTATCGGCAAAATGGATTTCAGCGTCTAGCAGAAATGACATACTGGGAAATTGAGCCGGAATTGCTAGCGGAATTGGCCCAAGCTGAACCTGATTTACCCAATCTTCTACCTGTAAGTAATGCCGATGCTCAGTTACTTTATCAATTAGATACGGCATCCATGCCGCCTTTAGTCCGTCAGGTATTTGACCGCAACACCCGGGACTTTAAAACCAGTTTATTTGGCGTTTTAACAGATGCTGTCAAGCAGTGGTTAACCAAAACAGAAACCGTCAGTGGCTACGTGTTTGAACCCCAACGCAAAGCAGCCATTGGTTATTTTCAAGTGCAACTTGACCGCAAAGGCGAAACTCCTCATGTCGCTACGCTCACAGTTCACCCTGCTTACACGTGGCTGTATCCAGAGTTGCTTTCCCAATTAGCGCGAATTGCCCAAGATTTTCCCCAACAAGGGTTACAACTGGCATCTTCTGACTACCAAGCAGAGAGAGAAGAGTATTTAGAGCGCATTGGCGCTAAACGCATAGAACATACCTTAATTATGTCGCGCTCAGTTTGGCACAAGTTACGGGAGTCTAAATTTGTCTCCTTAGAAGGTATTCAGTGGACTGAAGTGCTACAAGGCTTACAACCAGCGCGTAAACCTATCCCAGGGGGGATGTCATGGATAAAACCCAGACAACAGCAATTATCAGAAAGACAAATACCCAGCAAGTCAGAACCTATTAACTTTGGGTGCCAAAACGGTCATATAGAACCATTACCTCTTCCTGAGTCAACCGATACACAGCAGGAGAACTAGTTTGACACCCCAAGAGCAACCAAAGACTTTTATTTCCGCGTTGGGATTGGATTTCGGTCGCAAGCGGATTGGTGTAGCAGGGTGCGACGGTACTGGTTTGATTGCTACAGGTATTACCACCGTAGAACGCACATCTTTTGATCGAGATGTCGCCCAAATCCGTCATCTGGTGCATGAGCGTCAGGTGCAAGTCCTGGTGATGGGTTTGCCTTACTCAATGGATGGCTCCATAGGATTCCAAGCGCGTCAAGTGCAAAAGTTTGCTAAAAGGCTAGGAAAGGCTCTGAATTTACCTGTGGAATATGTAGATGAGCGATTAACTTCTTTCCAAGCAGAGCAAATGCTAATAGCAGAAAATCGCTCGCCATCACGTTATAAAGGTTTAATTGACCGTAAGGCAGCATGTTTAATTTTGCAACAATGGCTAGACACTAGGCGAACCAACTCCCACAAATCGGTGGTAGCCTTAGAGTATTGATACCTTTTAACATGATATTCTGAAAGCTAAACCAACACTTGTATCTAGTTCTGAAGCTATTTTTTTGACACTATATTGGTCATGAAGCAGTAAAGAAATTTATACGGCGCTGGTATTTATAAAGTTTAACACTCCGGCTATGTTCTCCTCTCCATTCCCTGAAGAAAATGATCATGCTCATGCAGGTTCCATCACTTTGTCCGATGAAACAGGGCGCACCCTGGAATGTTATGTTGAACATTCGCTTTCGGTAGATGGACAAGAATATGTTTTACTGCTACCTGTAGACTCTCCTATAGAAATCTTTGCTTGGCAAGGTGAAGAAGAGGAAGAAGAGGCAGTTTTGGTAGATGATGATGCCATTATTAACCAAATTTTTAGCACGGCTCAAGCTGTCTTAGCCGAACAGAATCTGATAGTCAAGAACACAGCCTATGCTCTGACAGTAGCAGGTGATTTACCCGCAGTTGAAGAGTCAGAAGTGTTCACCTTAGAAATCGAGGATGAAGAAGCGGATTTAGAGCCTGAACAATTGCAGTTACTTGCTATTTTCTATCATGAAGATCAAGAGTACGCAATTTACACACCCCTCGATCCACTGCTGTTTTTCGCCCGGATATCCGCAACAGGTGAGCCTGTATTACTTTCCCCTGAGGAATTTCGGAAAGTACAGCCACTGCTAGAAGAACATCTTTTTAACGAAGTTGAGTAGATGTAATTCCCATCTGAGTCCTGCGCCTGTGAAACCGAAAACCCGCACTATACCTGGTACTCTGGGTTAGCTGCGGGTAGTTTGTAGCGTCTATAATTTTGACAGTTCCCTCTGGAAATTTGACTATGATTTGGAACAAGCTCTTACAGCCTGACTTGATATTAGAAGGTTCAGTGTTGAACCTGTCACCTGCAATTATTCAACAATACGGGCTGAAAGGGCTGGTGCTGGATGTCGATGAAACCTTAGTACCGTTTACAGTGGGAGTAGCTTCGCCAGAACTGCAACAGTGGGTAGCACAAATTCGTACTTGTGTGGAGTTATGTTTGGTCAGTAATAACCTCAGTGAAGCACGGATTGGGGGCATAGCCCGATCTCTTGATTTGCCTTATTACCTAGGTGCAGCCAAACCATCACGACGCAAAATTAGAGCTGCACTCACATCCATGAATTTACCAGTACAGGAAGTAGGAATGGTAGGCGATCGCTTGTTTACCGATGTCATAGCAGGTAATAGACTAGGTATGTTTACCATTTTAGTAGAACCTATCGTTCATCCTGATACTGCTCTTCGCACTCACCCCATCCGTAATTTTGAAGTTTGGGTATCGGAAATTTTGGGAGCATCCATCACGCCAAAAGAATCAAAGATTCACAAAAGTTGACAAATCGTCAGGAAACTAAATCTAAAGAAATAGTTAAGAAAACTCACTGGTGTAAAAAAATCGGGGATCATAATTATTAATAACATGGGGTCACCTAAATAAAGACCCTAGCGTATAACAACTAACAATAAACCCGTAAAGCGTCGCCCCTCACCTATAGAGTGGTTGGCGCTTTACAATTTTTAGTGTAAATCAACAATAACTAATGACCAACGACCAATGACCAATGACCAAAACAATTGTCGTCAAAATTGGCACATCTAGCCTGACTCAACCGGAAACCGGACAACTAGCACTTTCCACCATTGCGACCTTAGTAGAAACATTGTGCTATTTAAGACGGCAAGGACATCGGGTGATTTTGGTTTCCTCTGGTGCTGTGGGAGTAGGTTGTGCAAGATTGGGATTAACTGAACGTCCCAAGGCGATCGCACTTAAACAGGCAGTAGCAGCAGTGGGACAAGGGCGGTTGATGCGTGTATATGATGACTTATTCACTACCTTGCAACAACCCATTGCTCAAGTATTATTGACACGCAGCGACTTAGTACAGCGTAGCCGCTACCTCAACGTTTACAACACATTTCGGGAACTATTAGGACTAGGAGTAATTCCCGTGGTGAATGAAAATGATACCGTAGCCGTAGACGAACTGAAATTTGGCGACAATGACACACTTTCCGCATTAGTAGCCAGCTTAGTAGAAGCAGACTGGCTGTTTTTACTCACCGATGTAGACAGGTTATATTCAGCCGATCCCCGTTCCGTACCCGATGCTCAACCGATATCTTTAGTAACTAGCCTCAAAGAATTAGCAGAATTACAAGTACAGACAGGCTCACAAGGTTCTCAATGGGGTACTGGTGGGATGGTAACCAAAATTGCCGCGGCGAGAATTGCCATTGCAGCGGGAGTGCGTACCGTCATCACTCAAGGCAGATTTCCCCATAATATCGAGAAAATAATTCAAGGGGAACCGTTAGGAACTCACTTTCAACCACAGCCAGAACCAACTTCTGCCCGTAAACGCTGGATAGCTTATGGTTTAGTGCCTACGGGGAAATTATACTTAGATACAGGTGCGATCGCGGCGATCGCCCAGTCAGGAAAATCTTTATTAGCAGCTGGGATTAAGGCAGTAGAAGGGGAATTTGACACCCAAGAAGCAGTGCAATTGTGCGACACCCAAGGTAACGAAATTGCCAGAGGGTTAGTCAACTACAGCAGCGACGAACTACAAAAAATTCGCGGTTGCCATTCTCGAGAAATTGCCACAATTTTGGGCTATGTGGGTGCAGAAACGGTAATTCACAGAGATAACTTAGTTTTGACTTAGCTATGGCAATGCTATGATGACAAAGGATGTGCAGTCATAGCATTTCCCTACATTCACAAAAGTGAATTAATACCTGGAGAGGTGTCCGAGCGGTTCATGGTGACGCACTCGAAATGCGTTTTGGGGCAACCCAACGGGGGTTCGAATCCCCCCCTCTCCGTTTTTGCCGCAGTTTACGAGTAAATGCAGATTTTATCGCTTAGTTCATGCGGTAAGCTTTGGGGGTTACAGCGCTTTGCAAGTAAATGAGGTACAGACTTATCTATTGTAAATCTTGTAGGGTGGGCATCTTGCCCGCCATTGTGTACCTCACCGCTATGAAATCTGCTGTATGCCTGTGATTTGTCAAAATTGTCTGGTGAAGTTGGCAATTCCAATGATGATTGCGATAAGCCTAATGGCATAGCTTCGCTTACCGCTTATCTCGATATGTTCATGAGTCAGCTGGGGCAAGCTGCAACCACAGTGGAGTTAGCAACAGGTTATCTTGATATCATGCTGTGGGGATTGTTTCCTGCTTTGGGATTCGCCATGTTGCGAGGCGTGGTTTCAGGTTTCTCTCAGGCTCGTCCCATTTTGGTAATTGTAATTACAGGAACAGGATTTAATATTTTAGGCAACTATTTGGGGTATTTTCTGCTCTAGAAATTGGTGTGTACACAGCGGTTAGCTACTTGATGGCTATCTGGGGAACGGATAAGTTAGCTGCACATCAAATTGTATTTCAAACGATCAATCTGATCTATATGGTGCCACTGGGAATGTCATTTGCGGCAACCGCGCGCATTGGTCAGTGGTTTGGACAGCAAGATGTAGCAAGAATCAGACAAGCTGGTTTCATTAGTCTTGCTGTTGGAAGTGCATGGACAGCCATGATGGTGATCGCATTTTTGGTATTTCCCCGACAAATCGTTGGGCTATATATCGATGTTTTTGCACCAGAGAACGCATCAATTGTAACGCTTGCTGTTTCCATGATGCAGGCTAGGGCGATCGCGTAGGTAATATGTTATTATTTTTACCTTTACTTTAAGTATATATTAGGTGCAAGATATTTAATTTCTTCATAATTGCATTACAAATCATCATTGTGATGGATTTTTACATAAAAATTTGATGAATTAATCCATACAAGATTGTCAATGGCATTAATTTATGAGATTTAAATAGAGATAACAATTAAATTATTAATAGCCATGCATCAAGCTATTAAATGGGTGTAATTAATGGCTGTTTATGCTTAATTGAAGTTCATTTATAGTTTAAATAATCCTCATAATAATTTACTATATTTGAGTGCTTTATTTAATCTAGATTCAATAAGAAATAATGTTGTGATTTAGCAATTTAATTACAACATTAAAGCAATGTTTAATAGTCCTACAAAAATCTTTATTTATTGATATATGGCACAACTTTATACCCCTCATGATATTGAAAAATTGCAAGCAGATATACCTTATTTAGTTGAAACCTGGAATTGGTTGAGAAACTTTTTAGCTCAATCCCATCCCGACTTAGGAAGAATGGGAACTGTCTGCCCATACATGCCTAAAGCTTTAAATTTAAATTATATTAGATTAAAGGTTATTCGTTCCCCAAATATAGATATTCAAGAAGTTTCTGAGATTGTATTAACTTACCTAAATGCCTTTTTAGAATTAGAACCAACAGAAAAAGACGAAGCAATTTATAAAACCATAGTACTTATATTTCCTGATATTACCCATGAAGATGCACCAAGAATCATTGATGTGGTGCAAAAACAACTAAAACCTTTATTTGTTGAATCAGGACTAATGCTGGGAGAGTTTCACAACTATAACGAAACTCCTGGGTTGCACAACTCAGATTTTCGTCCTCTGCGTAGTCCTATTCCCATGTTAGCTATCCGCTTTATGGTTGAATCGGATCTGCCTTTTCTACAAAACGTCGAAGATCCACTCTATCGCATTAAATATCTGCAAGCTTATTTAAAACGATTTCATCAAAACTTTAAAGACAAGAATAGAATACAAACTGCTTCTCAAGCTTTAGAGTTAGCACAACAACAGATAACAGGAGACAATGTATTGATGCCTAAAATCAATAAATGTCCCTTTCATAATTTATATTAATTAAATTTTATTGATATGCAGATACAAGAGAATATAGACTATCAACAAAATATTCCATCCAAGCACTTAAGTAATACAAATACGTGTATTCATCAGTTGTTTGAGCAGCAGGTAAAAAGCTCTCCTGATGCAATTGCTGTAGTGTTTGACAATCAGCAACTTACATATAGGCAGTTAAATCAGCAGGCTAACCAATTAGCACATCACTTGCGTGCTTTAGGCGTTGGCCCTGAAGTTTTAGTAGGTATCTGTGTAGAGCGTTCCCTCGAAATGGTAATAGGAATATTGGGAATTCTCAAAGCGGGAGGTGCTTATGTACCTCTAGATCCCAGCTATCCTTTAGAACGATTAAGCTTCATTTTAGAGGACACCCAAGCATCGGTATTATTAACCAAAGAAAAATGGCTCGACAGCTTACCGCACATGGGGCAAATGGAAGTGGTTTGTCTGGACTCACATTGGCCGCTAATTGCTCAAAATAGCCAAGAAAATCCGATTAATCACACCCACACTGACAACTTAATATACGTCATTTACACATCTGGTTCCACAGGACAACCGAAGGGTGTAATGATTCCCCACTCTGGGATTTACAATCAACTTTACTGGCGGCAAACGACCTTTAGGTTAACAGCCACAGATAAAGTTTTGCAGACAATATCTCTGAGCTTTGATCCGTCAGTATGGCAAATCTTCTGGCCACTGTGCTTTGGGGCGCAGTTAGTGATGGCTCACCCCCAAGGACATAAAGACAGTGGTTATTTAGTTCAGGTAATTTGCCAACAGCAAATCACTGTCATGGCGTTAGTACCTTCTATGCTTCAGGTGCTTTTAGAAGAGAAGGGAATCGAAAATTGTCAATCTCTCAGACACGTTACTTGTGGCGGTGAAGCTTTACCAGTTGAACTTGTAGAGCATTTTTGTGACCGTTTGCAACTTGATCATGTTTTATTTAATTGCTACGGCCCCACAGAAGCGTCCATTGATGCTAGTTTTTGGAAATGCCAAAGAGGAACTAATTATGCGATCGCTCCTATTGGTCGTCCTATTACCAATGCAGAAATCTATATTTTGAATGAGGATCTGCAACCTGTAGCAAGTGGAGAAATAGGAGAACTCTATATTAGTGGTATGGGATTGGCGCGGGGTTATCTCAACAACCCACAACTAACAGCACAAAAGTTTATTCCCCACCCTGGCAATCACGAAAGTAGTGCGCGTCTATATAAAACGGGTGATTTAGGACGTTTCTTACCAGATGGTAATATTGAGTTTCTCGGGCGTATCGACCAGCAACTGAAAATTCGTGGTTTCCGAATTGAACTAGGAGAAATCGAAGCCGTACTCAATCAACATCCAGAATTAAAACAAGCGTTAGTTATTGCTAGAGAAGATATTCCTGACAACAAGCGACTTGTAGCATATCTGGTGGCTAACTCTGAACAAATCCCCAGCCAAAGTCAATTGCATAACTTTGTACGGGATAAACTGCCGGATTATATGATACCTGCGGCCTTCGTCTTTTTGGAGGCACTGCCGTTAAATCCCAATGGCAAAGTAGACCGCCGCAATTTACCTGCACCTGAGTCAGTTAAACAAGAGAGAAAAGAAAGTTTTGTAGCTCCTCGTAATCAAGTAGAAGTACAATTGACCGAAATTTGGCAGCAAGTTTTGGGAATTTCATCTGTTGGGGTTAAGGATAATTTTTTTGAGTTGGGGGGAAACTCACTCTTAGCAATGCGGTTATTAGTAGAAATTAACCGTAGATTGGATAAAACTTTGCCCCTAACTACTTTTTTGGCGACCCAGACGGTAGAGCAGTTAGCTAATGTATTAACTGACAAACAAACACAAGTATCTTGGTCATCTTTAGTACCAATTCAGACTAATGGCGATAAATCTCCGCTATTTTGTGTTCATGCAATTGAAGGTAATGTTCTCTTCTATCGCAGTTTGGTGCAGTATTTAAAGCCAGATCAACCAGTTTATGGACTACAAGCACAGGGGCTTGATGGGCGACAAGCTCCTTGTCTGTCTATAGTTGAAATGGCCTCTCACTATATTCAAGAAATTCGCAAGGTGCAACTTCATGGCCCTTATTTTTTATCCGGCTTTTCCTTTGGGGGTCTGGTAGCTTATGAAATTGCTCAACAACTGTATGCTCAGGGTGAAAAAGTTGCGCTGCTGGCTATATTAGATACTCCAGTTTCCATCGCTGGTTATAGTAGTCCGGCAAAATTCGGGGAATCAAAGTTTTTCCAATTAGTTAAACTTTTGAGATGCAAACCAAAAGAGCAGTTAAATTATGTTTGGGAACGGATTAAATGGCATTTAACAGCAGGAAAAGTCGGTATTTTTTATAGGCTTTACCTACGTCATATCAAACGTTCACCTCTTGACCTGCAACTATTGGATGTGATTGTAGCTAACCATCAAGCGGGAAAGAGCTATTTACCATTAGTTTATCCGGGTAAATTGACTTTGTTTCGAGCTAGTCAACAAGATATAGATGTGGATATAAATAACGAATTAGGCTGGAAGCCTTTAGCTGGTGGCGGTTTAGAGAGCTATGAAATTTCCGGCTCTCACAAAACTATTATGCACGAACCAAACGTCAGTTTATTAGCCGACAAATTAACTATTTGTTTACAGCAGGAACGGGCAAGAAAAGATACTATATGATTGTGAAGATGCTGAGGTAGAGACTGGCTCAACATCTTGTTTTCAATGACCTCCCAAACTAACTTTTATTACAGTGCCCCAGCTGCTGTTTTATCGAGTACGCCTCCACTTAAGTGAGAGGTGATGTTCATTGCTTGCAGTACTGGCAAACCATCGAGTCCATGGGGGTAGTCAATTACACTGACTGCACCATTACCTTGGCGGAAATGCCAGAAATTTTCTGTGGATAAACCTAGAACATGACACAGTAGGGTTTTATTAGTAGCATCGTGAGCCACTATCAATCCAGTTTTGAGTTGATTTTTTAATGCAATTTGCACAATATCTTGCCAAGTGGCAACACTACGTTCCCAAACCTGCTGCAAGTTTTCCCCTGCTGGCATTTGGACGTTTGCTGGTTCTGTGCGCCAACGATGTAACTCTCCAGGAAATTCTTGGTCTATTTCTGTTTCTAATTTACCTTCCCAAAGTCCGTGACTGATTTCTCTTAAACCATCTTGTAATTCCAAATTTATCTGAGGATGATGAGCCAAGATTAGCTCTGCTGTTTCTTTAGGACGCAACATAGAACTACTCACGGCAAAGTCTATGGCTACATCACGCAGAAATTCACCAGCTGTTTGTGCTTGTTGCTTACCATTGTCGTTGAGAGGAATGTCAATTTGACCTTGAAATCTGGTTTGACGATTCCACTCGGTTTCTCCATGACGTACCAACAACAATCGCACGCCCTGATGATTCGGGCGCAAGGAAGGAAAGGTTTCTCCCATGTGTTGCGTCTGATTCATGGATTCTAGTTGGACTGGTTCACCCAAACCTCCAGCGAAGTTCAAGACGGTGATGCCACAATTCGATTGCTGTAGGCAATGATAACGGCTGGGGGGAATACCTAATGCTGTACTAATGAGGGCGCGATTGATGCCGTTATGCCCAACTATGAGAATGGTTTCTCCGGGATGGCGTGATAAAGTTTCTTGCCAAAACTGCTGTGCTTGTTTGTATAAGGCCAAGACAGGAAAATGTTCTCTTGTTCCTTCTGGTTCTTCAACCAGCATCCGCAATTCGTGGGGGCGTTCTTTCCAGGTGCAATAGTCTTCAGTAAACTTCTGCTTGACATCAGCACTCAGCATTTCTGCCCACAAAGGCAAATCAATTTCCATCAGCTTTGGGGAAACTTGGGGAACAGGAGACTTTCCATAGTGACTGACTAACTCACTAGAGATAATCTCTGCTGTTTTTTTTGCTCGCTGGAGGGGACTGCTGTAAATCGCAGTAAATAAAATATTGCTGAGGGCTTTGCCTACTTGACTGGCATCATTACAACCTTTTTCCGTTAATTTTGAAACATCGGTACGTCCTTGGATTCGCCGCTCGGTATTATAGCTGCTTTGTCCGTGGCGCACAATGATGACACGAGTCATCTATTTTGCCCTCCTCTATCTAAAGGACTAATTTTACAACGATTGCAGCATACATCTCACGAATATATGAGTGACTCAAAAATCCATATATCCTTTGGGTGTGAGAGTCTGGTTGATCATTAAGTTACATTGCTATCTGCATTTTGACAGAAATATTCATCCGTAGGGTTGAATTTAGTTTTGGATAGGTCATGTAGGCTAAAGTTTTGGGCTAATTATCATTTGAGAACCCGTATCAATCATGTTGCTTCATCATTCAATGTTGTCCCTGCTGCTGATTTCTACAACCAGCTATTTAATCCCAACTCAATTTTTAGATAGAGGTTCAGGCAGGTTAGAAGCCACAGCCATGAATAATTATGTCGCTGTCAATCAAAGAAACAATATGACTTTTGAGCTTAATTCTTACCAAATGTTGACCCCCAAAAGTTCCAAACTATTCTGGTAGGTAAGGATGGGCAATCAAAGCGCCGCGAAGATAACCCCATTGACCCAAAGGTGATTTTTCAACAAATCGATATGATGCCCATGCGTCAAAGAGAAATGCAGGGCGATCGCTAGCCAAAATAGCCTATTCTCATGAAGAGATGGATTCCTGATTTAACATCTCTGTTGTCTCTGTATCTGTAATGATGCCATCGCTATCATTAAATACCGAAAACCCATCCATATTAATCCAAATGGCACTCGGAATAGGAGAAATATCAGCGTGAGTAAAAATCCCATCAATGAAGCCAATGTTACCTGACCAATTAAGTAATTACGGAAATTTTGTTGAAGCGATCGCTGGACTAGTTGAGCAAAATCCCCCGGTAATTTTCTAAATAAACCTTCCCAAATCCTCGAATCATCTAATCAAAGGTAAAAGATTAATACTACTGTAATTAAAATATCAGAAAGACTATCAATAGTTTCAATAAAAATACTAAATAATTTATCAGCTTATGATGTCATACCAAATTTTCCTGAAGTAAAAAATTGTTTGATAAATAAGATACCACAGGCAATTCTTTCAGTTTGTCGAAAACCAAAAAGATTTTGTACAAACTTATAGACTGGTCTTTTACTATTAGCTTTAAACTCTGGAAACAGATTTAACGCTTCTTCTAAAAAGATTAAATATTGTGAATAATCTATAAATAAAGACTCTCTTGCAAGGTCAAAATATGATTTAGCTAAAGCATGACGGTACTTTAGGGAAAGCTGGTTCCTATTCAAAAGTTTTTGCTCTACTTTACTGAGTACTAAATAGTGACATTTTAACCAGCGACTCTTAGATGAAGTAGACACTGTGACAGCACCATGTCTTCTATAAATTGCATAGCAACCAGGTTGATACACAACTTTAGCTTGATTCATTACCACTGAGATGAAAAAATCCCTATCTTGAGCAGCCGTTAAAGTTTCATCCCAACCGCCACTTTTTTCTACTGCGGTTCTTTTATAGAGTAAAGCAGCCAGAGCTACCCACCAATTTGCTAAGAGAGAAGCCACAATATCTGTTTGTGATTCAGAAATTTCTATATTGTCTAGGAAACTAGAGCCATCAGACAAATGGCGCTGATGTCTCCAATCGCCATATACCACATCTGCTTCTGTTTCCTCAAGAAAACTGACTTGTCTGGCAATTTTTTCAGGTAGAATATAATCATCTGCATCTAAGTACTGAATATACTCTCCTCTAGACAAATCAAATCCTCTATTTCTGGCATAATTTCCGCCTTTGTGGGGCGAAGTTTCCCAAATAATTTTATCTTTGTAACTTTTGATAATTTCTAAAGAATTGTCTGTAGAGCCATCATCAATTACAATGATTTCGATAGCTGAATAGGTTTGTTGTAAGCAACTATCAATTGCTTCGGCTATCCATTTTTCTGCATTAAAGCAGGGGATGATGACTGAAACTAGGTTTGACATCTGTTTTCCTCAGTACTATCCAGAAATTAATCCTAGTCAAAGGATTTTGTTTTTATATTCAAGGCACTTAAATAGATAGACATAAATACAAGAAAGGATGAATGCAGGACTTTAGCTCTTATATTTTCATACAAGTTTTGTATCTTGTACCAGCTTTCCAGTCCGCCTATAAATTTATTCCTTGACATAATTAGGTAGACCTAATAATTAATCAAATAATGTTTTGTTCGTAGTGAGCGATTTATCGCTCTCTTCCCAGATTTTCAAGAACTAGAGCCGCTGAATACGAAATTTCATTTTATTAAGCTTTCTTACTTAATAGCTAAAGTCAGATTTAGTTGACTAGTATTCCACGGTGTAAATAGGGATACTGTTTAAAAAACTCAAATTCTCAAAATACAAGCCTGATGACTATTAACTTTCGCCTTGCGGTACTAGTTATAGTCTTTTCGCTTTACGTAATAGTTTTGTGTCAATGCTAACACCAATGATTCCGAAACTTGAGTAAATTTAAATGGAGCTTTTTTAGGAAACGAAGCCGAAGACAATGTTTCAAAAACCATAGTTCCCTGTTAAACTCCATTGCTAATAACTTTCCAGGTTCGTGGTTGATAAAATAAACACCGACTTGTATTTTTATTGGCTTTTACAGTGAAGCGAAAAGACTCGATTATATCAAATGTTTGCACATCTTTTCTGACATAAATTTTAGCACTATATACACCTGGCACTAATCCGCAATAAGGCATAGACATTTGGATTTCTAGTTTTCCAGGCGATATTTTTAGAAGCTCGTTATCGCTGTTAGCTGTCAGATATAAAACTAGATCATTTTCTCCTGATAAAGCGGTAATTAAAACACCCAAGTTGGCATTTTCAATAGATTGATAAGCTTTACATTCTACGGATAAGTAAGCCGGCTCACCAGTCATGAGTGTAGGCAAAATATTACCTTCTGTATCTTTAAAAGCCAGAGAGAGAATATCTAAGCCCAGACTCTCATTTCTAGGTTTTTCTGGTAAAACCATTGCCCCTAGAGCATTTGCTAACCCACTTAAAGATAAATCTTCTTCATACTTACGAACAACTATTTCTGTTTCATCGGCTAAAATTAACTTGCCTTTAGACAAATAAATTGAATTATTACAGATATTTAAAATTGAATGAGCATTATGGGAAACCAAGATGAAAGCTGTACCTTTTTCTCGCAGCTTTGCTAACATCCGGTGGCATTTCATTCTAAATTTAATATCCCCAACTGCCAGTACTTCATCAATTACTAATATATCTGGTTCTATATGCACCGCACAAGCAAATCCCAACCGTGCTGCCATGCCAGAGCTATAAGTTTGTACAGGTGAATCAATAGCATCAGCAATTTCTGCAAAATCAATTACATCTTGAAATCTTGCTTCTATTTCTTTAGTAGATAAACCCAAAATTGACATATTGGCATAAATATTTTCTCTCCCTGTAAGAATAGGATTAAACCCGGCTCCCAGTGCAATCAATGGAGCTACTCTACCCTTAACCTCCACACGACCAGTATCTGGTTTAATCAAACCACTAATGATACGTAGTAGCGTACTTTTTCCGGCTCCATTTGACCCCACTAACCCTAGGGCTTCTCCTCGCCGCAGTTGAAAGCTAACATCTTTCAGGGCCCAAAATTCTTTTGGACGTAAAGTATCACTTTTTCTATTAGCTCCTAATAATTCTATGGCAATATCCTGGACACCGTACATTAAAGATTTTTTGAGGTTTCTACAGAACTTTTTGGAGACATTCTCCACAGAAACAACTACTTCGCTATTATCAGGGAAAACAGCAATTTCTTTAGTTATCAAATTAGTCATTATTAGGAACTCACTCTCTCAACCACAAAAGGCATAGCAAGACGGAATGTAATCCAGGTTAGCAGTAGTCCTACTAAAGTAATCATACTGACTAGCCAAAAACTTATAGGATGTGATATTAATCCTGTGGTGGCTAACTCTCTGGTAGTTACTAGTAAGGGAGTGACGGGATTAAGTTGTACTAACAAGCCAAAGGTTCCTTCTGTAGGAATTGGATAAACTACAGGAGTTAGGAACAGCCAAAAACCTGTAATTAATGTTAGTCCTTTCGATACATCTTGATAGAGTACTCCTAACGGCGCTAGTAAAATGCCGATAAATGTTCCCAGCAAAACTAAATGAATTAATGGCACTGGAGTTAACAGCACTGTCCAGCCTACGGGAATGCGAAACCAGATAAACAATGCCACAATTAAAATTAGCTTGATGGCAAAGTTAAAAAATACTTCACCTATTTTTGCTAATATAAGTGCCTCGCGGGGAAAGTTAACTCTGGCTAACATGGGTTTGGCTACAGTCACCGCTTGCACTGGTCCATTTAAGGCTTCAACAAATGTTTGCCACAAGGCAGTGCTAAACATAACATAAGCGGGATACGGTAAATCAGTAGCACCAACACTAATCACGTTGGCATTACTAGCAAGGGTAAAACCAACAGCCATGACGATTGGCGGTAAAAAAGCCCAGGCGATTCCTAAAAATGATTGACGATATTGGGCGCTAATATCCCTTACCATTAGTCGCCAAGCAAGTTCACGAGAGGCTAGCAAGTCTCGCCACATTTGTCGAAACAATGTCAGCGGATGTCTCAGTGTACTTTCTGGTGTATATACGACCTTATTTAACTGAGAATTACGTCTTTGATGTTGCTTCAAAACTATTTACCTTTGGCCAAGAGATTGCAAATGTCAATTGTCTAAAAGAGAGGCTAGAAGCTAGAAGTTAGAATTTATACTCCCTAGTCCCTAGTCTCTAGTTCGCACCTACGGACTCACCCTGCTTGATATCTTGCTTTTGCATGACAGTTGGCAAGTGTTTTTGAGCGTAGCGGTCGGTGACAAAACGATTGACTACTTTGTCTACAGAACCCAGAATTTTATTAGCTAAGCGAGAATTAATTTTACCAATGAGGAGTTTACGGGACAAAGGTTTAATAATGGTCATGTGTCGCCGCCATCCCAAACGATTGTATTTATTTTTGAAGTACTGATCTTCGGTGATATCCCACTTTTCACGTAGGTGTTGTAGACTTTCTATTTCCCAAGCATCACTCCAACGCAGCATGTAGTAGGGTATGTCTGTCAACTCTAGTTGCACACCTGGGACATAAGTCATGAGTGATGCTGGTTCTAGGTAGACTGTACCGCCGGCTTGAGCTACCAAGATGCAAAAATCAACGTGTTCTTTGGTGTTCAGTAGTTTTTCATCTAACAGCCCAATTTGCTGAAATATCTCTGTGCGTACCATCATGCAATGGAACTCTGCTAGTCCGGTTTCTTGTCGTTGTAGCTGGGGAAGTACATCTGCAACTTTCCGACCTTGTTTATAAATTTTTTCAATTATCCGCCGTCTTGTGGTTTCTCCTTTGGTTTCTACTGCGACGCCAGATTCTCCGCCTGCACAATGTACTTCTGTGTGTAGTGGTAGATGTTGACAGATTAAGGGACTAACTACTGTGGCTGATGTTTCTTCGGCACATTCCACCAAAGGCTTTAACCAACCAGGGGTGACGACAACATCGTTATCGATGAACACGACGTATTTGCTTGTAACTTGTTGTAGTCCTATATTTCTGGCGTGGTTTGGGGCGAGATAATAATCGGTGCGAATTAGTTGAAATTGTTTTTGTTCGGCTTGTTTGGCTAAATAATCTTTGATGTGACGTGGGGAACCGCCATCAACATAAATTAATTTAAAGGGATATTCAGTATGTTCGTAAATGCTTTCTAGGGATTCACGGGTATAGCTGAAACGTTCCCGTGGGGATACAACAATTGTAACTTCTGGGGTGGCGATCGCTTGTGAGTTCATGGAGTAATCTCAATCAATTAATGTAGTTTTCAATGATCGGAATTAAGTACAGAAATTGGCAAATTCTAAATTTTGTTAGTCGTTTGATATGTCTATATTGGCCCCTCACGATTTAATGATACTTTTCTTATATATTTTCATAATTCATCTTAACTAATGGAGTTAATTCTGTAGTTGGAGAATATAAATCATGTGTCATTACCTGCTGATAAATTTCAACTAGCCTATCGTTTAACTTATGCAGATCGTAATGTGATTCTACATAAGCACGACCTGCTTGACCCATTTTTGCCCAAATGTCTGGATGCTCTATTAGATAACTTAATTTCTCAGCTATGGCATCAGTATCGCGTTCTGGTACGAGGAATCCAGAGACACCATCCTTCACCAATTCAGGTATACCACCGTGGCGAGTAGCTATTACTGGTAACCCCATAATCATAGCTTCTTTTAAAGTATTCACTGGGGCATCTTGGTCGCCATCTTTAGCTGTAATACTGGGGGCGATAAAAATATCCGAGCTATCAATAATTTCCACAATATCGGGCTGTGTTTTCCACCCCAAAAGCTGTATTTTATCACCAATATCCAGAGCATCAATTAGTTGCTGTAATTCTGGTTTTAATATGCCGTCACCAATAATTTTATACTCGATATTTTGGTGAACTTTGGACACTTTAGCAACAGCTTGAATAGCATATTCAATGCCTTTTTTTTCTACAAGTCGACCAGTGGTGGTAATGCGAATTTTGCCATCGGTACGGGGCTGTCTGACTTTAAATGGAAACAAACTGCTATCTATACCTGAACCATGAACAACGATTTTTTGTGGTTCACAACCTAGTTTGATGATTTTTCGCTGGAAATATTCACAGTTGGTGAGAAAAAAATCTCCTTTCGCAAATAGGGGTTCATAAACATGTTCTCCTTTTTCCTGAACAAAGCAGCTGATATCGTAGCCGCGAAACGTAGTAATTAACTTACCTTTAATCGCCCCAAGTTCACGCAAAACCATTCCTTCTAAACCGTTAGTCCCAAACTGACAGTGGATAATATCATATGGTTGGGCAGCTAATGACCGGATAACTGAATATAATAATCGTAAAGAAATGGCTTCTCTACCATATTGTAAAAAGTTGAACGATCGCAGTATCACTAAAGGAGCTTTGAGAAAATTTGCCAGCGCTAATTTGATGCCTTTTAGTAGACGCCACAAGTAATTTGTAGGAACTTCTGTGCGATAATAAGTATGATTTAATAGTTGGTAACTTTCTACATCTGGATGTATTTTGGTATGAACTGGTGGGATACCATAGATATCAACCTGATGCCCACGGTCAATTAATCCTATGATTTGATTGACAATAAAAGTCTCAGATAAAGAAGGGAACGTGCCGACTATAAAAGCAATTCTCATAGGAATTTGTTTCCAAAAATACAATAATTCATTTTTTATCTTTGGTGAAAATAAAATCTATAATATTTTTAACACAGCTATTGTTGGGAAATTTCTAACTAGAGGAATAGTTCTAAGAACTTTTTGAATTAGCATAATATACACAAAATAATAAAATCACTAGTTGGCTAATAGTTGGTTAAGGCAACTACTAAAAATGCCTTAATTATGAATTGATATTTGGTGAATTAACATAAAAATCTACTTAAGCAGATACTAAATAATATGAACTTTTGATGAAGAGAAAAAGTGTTGTAGAAAAAATAACAATTTAAATTTTGGTAAAGATAGGATTAAGATAATTAACTCGGCGGAAATGATATAGTATGTCACCATCCCTCACTGAAAAAATTCTTTCGCAATTACCAGGCGATGCCTTGGGAGGTTTGTATCAAGGCGATCGCCTCCTGAAATCTATCAGAGAAAACACAGCACCAGTACCGACAGTAGTTAAAGAAAGTCAGCAAAATTTAGGCACTGTGGAGTGGGATGCCATTGTCTGTGGTGGCACATTAGGCATTTTAATTGGTTGCGCTTTAGCGGTGCAAGGGCGGCGAGTAGCCTTAATAGAACGAGGAATTTTGCGGGGGAGAGAACAAGAATGGAATATTTCTCGCCCAGAGTTAGCAGTGTTTTTGCAATTAAACATGCTAAGTAGCGAAGAATTAGAACAGGCGATCGCCACTCAATATAACCCCGCACGCGTCAGTTTTGATGGTGGTACACAAGTGTGGGTTGAAGATGTCTTGAATATCGGCATTGATCCGGTTTACCTACTAGAGACATTGAAAACCCGATTTCTGGCGGCTGGGGGCCAGTTGCTAGAAAACACACCCTTCACAGAAGCAATAGTTCATCCAGATGGGGTGATAGTCAATAACCAATACAAAGCAAAGTTATTAATCGATGCAATGGGGCATTTTTCACCCATCTCCCGCCAAGCACGCCAAGGTAAAAAACCCGATGCTTTGTGCTTAGTAGTGGGAAGTTGCGCCCAAGGTTTTCCCGAAAATAATTCTGGCGACTTATTGTTATCATTCACACCTGTGCAAAATCAATGCCAGTACTTTTGGGAAGCCTTCCCCGCTAGGGATGGTAGAACCACTTACTTATTTACCTACATGGATGCAGAACTTCAACGCTTGAGTTTAGCAGAATTATTTGCAGAGTATCTGCGACTGCTACCAGAATATCAAGGTGTTGAATTAAATCAATTGCAATTTCAACGAGCATTGTTTGGCTTTTTTCCTACCTATCGCCAAAGTCCCCTGAAAACCCCTTGGAATCGCATTTTGCCCGTAGGTGATAGCAGTGGTAGTCAATCTCCTTTAAGTTTTGGTGGCTTTGGGGCGATGGTGCGTCACCTGAAGCGGTTAACATATGGCATTGAAGAGGCACTACAAACCAATCAATTATCAGCCCCAAATTTAGCCCTGTTGCAACCTTATCAGCCAAATCTCACAGTAACTTGGTTATTTCAAAAGGCCATGAGTGTGGGTGTAAATCAAAAAATTGACCCTGATCAAATTAATAACTTACTCTCAGCAGTTTTTCAGGAAATGCAACAGTTAGGGACACCAGTACTTAAACCGTTTTTGCAAGATGTCGTGCAATTTTCGGCACTGACACAAACATTGTTCAGCACTGGCTTATCCCATCCGGGATTAATTGCCAAAATAATTCCCCAAGTTGGATTGGGTAGTTTACTCGATTGGATACTACATTACAGTAATTTAGGTGTTTATACTGCCTTATTTAAACTAAGTCCAATGTTAGAAACATGGATGAATCATCAATCAAGCGAACAACAATATTATTGGCATCGTTTAATTGATGCCTGGAAATATGGTTCTGGTGCTGATTATTCTGATGAATGATGGCTAAAACTTGAATATTAGGTGTGTGAAAATAAAATGATTGAGCGGAAATCTGTAGGCATAAAATACTTTCCTGTACTGATCAGCTTACTGCGCGATCGCCTGGTTTTTCTTGATGAAATTCGCCAAGGTGCAAGATTACCAAGCAAAATCATTTCTTTGTTGGTTTGTAGTTCTATCTTTCTGGCTATTTATGGCGGCATCATTGGTGCATACCATAGTTGGATGCAAGCGTTATCTTCCGCGGTCAAATTACCAGCACTTTATCTAATAACACTGCTAATTTGTCTGCCAACATTGTATTTTTCTAATATTATTTTTGGTTCCAAACGTACTTTTAGTCAGCACTTTGCCCTAGTTTTAACGGCGGTTTCCGTTACTAGTGTTCTTCTATTTAGTTTTGCCCCAATTACACTATTTTTCTTAATTACTACTAATAATTACCAATTTTTAATTTTGTTAAATGTAGTAATTTTTGCCATCACAGGATTCATTGGCATATCTTCTTTATATCAGGCAATGAATTTAGTTTTAGAACAAGATAATGAAGGTAGCAAAACACGTAAGAAAATCTTACAATTTTGGTTATTACTGTATGCTTTCGTAGGCAGTCAGCTAGGATGGACTCTCAGACCTTTTTTTGGTGCCCCTGATTCTGCCTTTCAACTGTTTCGAGAAAGAGAAGGTAATTTTTATCTGAGCGTTATTCAAGCTATTAGCTACCTCTTGGGATTAAATTGAAGAGTCAAAAGAGACAGGGTTGCAGGTATTCTGAAAATTTTAGGTTTTTTTAATAAATAAACTGTCTTAACTGTCTTAACTGTCTTAACTGTCCTTGCCTTGCCATGAGAACAGTAAGAATATAAAGCTGTATATTCCTCTAGTAACAAAAACATCAAAAAGGAGTAGGCTGATGGAAGAGCAAGATACAACAATGTACAAAGTTGTAGTTAATCATGAAGAACAATATTCCATCTGGCCAGCTGACAGGGAGAATGCTCTAGGCTGGCGTGATGCAGGCAAACAGGGACTTAAAGATGAATGTATAGCATATATTCACGAGGTCTGGACTGACATGAGACCTCTAAGTCTACGTAAGGCAATGGAAGCAAACCACTAGCAAATCGGATTCTCTGTTTGCGAATTGCTGAGTAAAATAGTTAACTGAAGCGTTAACAATAGCAGTATAGTCTTGCTTCATGGCAGTGTCACGGCATAGATATTGTATGTGTGTGTACAACACTGCCCTATCCCTAAGTTTTTCCCTGCCTCTTCTTCCCTACTCCCTAATCATTACCTGCTGTGCTTTTGCTATTTGCAAAAGTTCTTGGGTTGTTAAGCTGGTTTTTTTCTCTACAGATGCTTGTCGTACTGCATCTAATACTAATTGGGTGGCTTCTGGGTTGAGAAATATATCATTCTGTTGCAGTAAGTTAGACAATAAATGCCGGCCAGAATGTTTACCCACAACTAAACGTCGCTGTGAACCCACCTCTTCGGGGGAAAATGCTTCGTAAGTATTAGAGTCTTGCAATATCCCATGAGCATGGATACCTGATTCGTGAGCAAAGCTATTTTCACCGACAATTGCCTTCCACGGATGGACATTGTACCCTGATGCTGAGGCGACAAGTCGAGATATTTCTAATAAACGAGAAGTATCAAGTCCTAAATCATACTGATATATGCGTTTGAGAGCCATTACCACTTCTTCTAAAGCTGCATTTCCCGCTCTTTCACCTAAACCATTAACTGTTGTATTAACTGATAAAGCCCCTGCTTTGATTCCCGCTAGACTGTTGGCAGTTGCTAAACCAAAATCATTGTGGGTGTGCATTTCTACGGGTATGGATAATAATTTGACTAACTTTTGAACTTGCGTATAAGTAGAGAAAGGATCGAGAATACCTACTGTGTCACAAAAGCGAAACCGCGATGCACCACATTCTTGAGCATAAAGTGCTACCTCCAGGAGAAATTTTTCCTCGGCTCTAGAAGAATCTTCTCCACCTACAGAGACAAAAAGTCCATGATCTACAGCGAAGCTGATGCTATCTCGCAGTTTTTGGAAAACAACTTGCCAGTTACCCTGAAATTTAGCGGTAATGAGAATTGTCGAGACAGGAATCGATATATGTACGCGCTGTAAACCACAAGCGATACAAGACTGAATATCTGAAATCACAGCCCGGTTCCAACCAAGTAATTGAGCGCGCAAACCCAAGTGAGAAATGGCGATGATCGCTTGCTGTTCTGCTACACCCATTGCGGGAATACCAACTTCCAATTCATGCACTCCCATTGCATCAAGTAATTGAGCGATCGCTATTTTCTCTTCTAAATTAAAAGCTACACCAGCAGCTTGTTCACCATCTCGTAAAGTTGTATCATTAATCACAATTCCATTCATATCAGCAATGCCCCCACAAGCAAGTCCCGTAGATCACAAAGAATTATATTGTAAGTAAAAATACAGTCCATTTTCTTGCCATGTTTTGTTCTGCTGCTGCACAGAGACTAAAGGAATACCCCAATCGAGACGAGCAGTAAAATTATTGCCTTGTGTCCACCTCAAACCTAAACCAACAGATGCTAGGGTATTAGGGTCGGGGTTCTGGGCGTTATTATTCCAAGCAACGCCAAAATCAACAAAAGGGACAATCTGCAACAAACTGTCTATTTGGGGCCAACGCACAATAGGTACAAGAACTTCCGCTGAAGCCACAGCACCATTGTCAGTCAAGAGTAAATCTTGCCGATAGCCACGAACACTGTTGACACCACCTAGTCCTACCTGTTCTAAAGGTAAAAGCGCCCTGGAGGCTAATTGCGTATTTCCCCGGAGGATAAGTAACATTTCTGGTGCTAATAAGCGCACCCACTGTACTTGCCCTTGCCACGCCAAAAAGCGACTATCGGGAAGTTCGGAATTAATTGTGGCATTGAATGCACCTATACCCAAATTAAATTGCGATCGCCATGCCATTATGAAAAAAGCGGATTGCAGATATGCGTGTGCTTCCGGCGGCATCAGATCCTGGTGAAGGAAAGGGTGATTTTTCGCCTGCGTCGTCAGAAAAATTCGCTTCACTTTCTCTTCTAGAAGCTGTCACACCCAGAGCAAATTCTTGGGTGGGTGTTTGCAGCAATGGCTGGCGAAATGTCAATTCATAATAGCGAGAAGATGATTGGATATCAAGGATATTGAAAGGACGTTCGATGACATTACTCGCAGCCGTTCCCCAATTCAAGGTAAGTGTGCCGTTGTGAGGATTCACCGGCAATGTGTAGCTGGTATCTAAGGCATTACTGCCATCGGTATTAGTGTAGGTGAGACTCAAGCTGTCTCCCGATCCCAGCAAATTAGCTTCATTCAATTGTAAGCGGCGGCGAAAACTACCCACACTAGGCGATCGCCCATTATCTAGAATGGCTTGCACACTAAATGTTTTTGCTTCTTGAATCTTCACTTGGAGGATACTCGTCCCCGGATGCAACCCGGCTGATAGTTCCGCAGATAAAGTTTCAATTAAAGGGTCAAGTTGCAATAGTTGTAATGCTGCCAACAATTCTTGCCGATTTAAGGGTGCGGATGTGGCGATCGCTAGGCGACTGCGGACATAATTAGAGTCTAAACGTTGAGTACCTGTAACTTGGATGTCCTCTAATTGACCTTCAACCACTTGGATTTTGATCACACCTGAGCGAATAGTTTGGGGTGGTATGTAGGCACCAGAAGTGATATAGCCTTTGCTGATGTATAGTTCCGTAATTTGAGTACGAGCTTGAAAAACTTCAGCTAATGAGATCGGTCTTTGAATAAATTCCGCCGTAGCTGCGGCTAACTCTTCGGCACTAAGTACTGTACTGCCAACAACTTCAAAGCGTTCTACAGTAATAGTTTGTGGAATATTTTCCGGTAATTGGTATTCAGGTGTAGAAGGAGCCGGAGCAGGCACAAATAAGTCTGCCGGTGGGGGTAGTGGTTGCGGTGGTGTCGTTGGTGCTTGTGGCACAGGTACAACTGGTTGGAGATCCTGCGGGGGTGGTAGTTGTATAGGATCGACAACCTGAGCTTTTGTTGGATGAGAAATTATGCTACTGAGTAATGCAAACAAACCCAGAGGCAGCCAGGACATGCTGAACTTCTGGAGGTAGTTATCTATCATGGACTGGGCTAGTTTGTCTCAGGAACTATGAAATGATGCAGAGACTCCTTAGATAAAAATATTACTAGATATACTTGTTGTTTTGAATAGCAAGTAGTAATTCTGTTAAGTAACCCCAAGATTCTACTTTAAACCTCGTCCATCATGAAAAGTGGAGTTTTTGTCATGGCGACGCCAGGAAGCAATCTCATAATCTTGACTACAAACTACAGTTTTTAAGGTAGACAAGGTTTTGTCCAGTAGCCTAGAAGCTTGATATTTGCCCACTGAAATTTCATACTAGTATTGATTAGTATTTAATACCAGTATTTCAGTAATTTGTCTGCAATAGCTACTGCTACAATGTTTTCGAGCAGAACTACTACATAATTTAGAGAATAAAAAATTACATTATTGGGCAAAGCGATCGCTCACATAATTAGTGTGGGTGGTGTGACCCCCTGAGGGTGAAACCACTAATTAAGGTAATCTCTTTAGGTAAGAAGTCATCTATTCAGGATTTGCCAATACAATGGGTCTAAGAACTACAAAATTTCCCCAACCGCCTTGGTTGGATACTGATTTAGGCTATAGCTCTATTTGACACAAATATCATTTTATTCAGCGATAAATCTGTTCCCTGGCTGTTTTCATCTTTATAATTCTTGATTCCCAAGATTTAGCTCGGCATAACCTTCGCTATGTAGTTCAGACGTCAATAAAAACATGAAAATTGATGAATTAACTATGCGATTTAAAAATCAGCTAATTTACATGCCTGATTTATATCATGTGATTGATCATTGCCCGTTAACGATTAGCCCTGATAGTTATGTCGTCGATGCCATTGTCTTGATGAATCAAGAGCGAAGTCATAATTATTCCCTCATTGATCAACATTATTCATTAAATAAACAGATATTTCAGCATCAAGACACCAGCTATGTATTGGTTGTAGAGAAAAAAAACTTATTAGGTATTTTTACTGCTAAAGACGTCATTAAAGTCATTGCCAACGGGATAAATATATCCCAGGTAAAAATCGCCGAGGTCATGGTACAGCCAGTTATCACCCTGACTACATCCCATTCCCAGAATATTTTTACAGCCTGGACACTATTGCGTCAGCACCAAGTTCGTTATCTGCCCATTTTGAATGAGGGCAGGCAATTGGTGGGAATTGTCACTGAAACTAGTTTACTCAACGCCCTCGATCTGTCAAAGATGCTGGGGATGATCAACCCCTTGCAGCAAGATTTACAATACCCAACACATGAGTTAGGACAAGTAAATCAACAACTACATCAGGTATGTTCTCAAACTCCAAATGAATCACCATGTTGCTTGGATGCAGAATTGGCAGAAATTGTGCAGGCGAACCAGAAATTACAGCAAATCTTGGCAGAATTTCAAGTAGAACGCACATCTGAACTGCTTGTAGCTAATAACCTTTTACAACAGGAAATTAATGAACGCCAGCGTGCTGAAGAAGCATTGCGGCAAAGTGAACAACTTTATCGCCAACTAGTAGAAACTCAAGCTGATGTGATTATCCGGGTGGATTTGCATGGGCAAATTACCTTCGCTAATACAGCAGCGTGTCAAACTTTTGGTTGGCAAATAGATGAATTTCGCCACTCGTCTCTATTTGATTTTACCTATGCCGATGATGTGGCTGAAGTCAAACAAAATCTCACAGATTTGCTATCTCCACCTTATCAGTTGACTATTAATGAGCGACGTGTGGCAACAGTGGAGGGTCTGCGCTGGTTTCAATGGCATGTGACCGCAGTCCAAGATGACACAGGAAAGGTAGTGGAAATCCAGGGTTTAGGTAGAGACATCACTGAACGTCGGCAGATAGAGTTATCACTGCAAAAGAGTGAAGAAAAATTTCGCCGGATTGCCGAAAATACTCAAGCCGTGATTTGGATGTCAACCACAGATTTAGAGAAGAATTTGTATGTTAATCCTGCTTATGAAAAAATTTGGGGTCGTGCTTACCAGAGTTTAATTGATCAGCCAGACTCATGGTTAGAAGCAGTGCATCCAGACGATCGCCATCGTGTGCGGGCCAAAATACAGCGCCTGAAGCAGGGTGAGTCGGCTGATGTCGAATATCGGATTTCCCGCCCCGACGGCTCGCTGCGATGGATCTGGGATCGGGGCTTTGCCATATATAATCAGCAAGGCCATGTAGAATATAATGCCGGCATTGCCGAAGATATTACAGAACGTAAGCAGATAGAAGAGTCGTTGCAAGAAAGTGAGGCCAGACTGAGTTTGGCTCTAGAAGCCTCTCACATGGGAATGTGGGACTGGAATCTGATCAGCAACGAGCTAGTGTGTTCTAGCAACCTGGGAAACATATATGGTTTACCCAGTGGTGATTGTAGTCACAGCATGGCAGAACTGTTGAACTTAGTTCATCCTGAAGACCGGGAATATTTAACTGCCGCTGTAGCTAGTAGCATTGAGCAAGGCAACCAATTAAACAGCGAATTTAGAATTATTAAGTCCGATGGCAGCGTTCGCTGGCTGAGTCAAAAAGGTAAAGTCTTTAATAACGAAATTGGTCAGCCAACGCGGATGATTGGTACAACTAGAGACATCTGCGAACGCAAACAAGCAGAGTTAGCATTACGAGACAGCGAAGAACGTTACCGTTCAGTGGTGACAGCAATGTCTGAGGGCATTGTGGTACACGAAGCTAATGGTAAGATCATCGCTTGTAATCCTAGCGCCGAGAGGATTTTGGGGCTTTTTTCCGAGCAAATATTTGGCCGCATTTGTACTGATCCTCGTTGGCACACCATTAAAGAAGACGGCTCTCCATTTCCTGGTGAAACTCATCCAGCAATGGTCACTTTACGCACAGGACAACCATGCTCAAATGTAGTCATGGGTGTTCATCAGCCTCATGGACAACTGGTTTGGATTTCCATTAATTCCCAACCTTTGTTTCGTGACAATGAACCCACTCCTTATGCTGTGATTGCTTCCTTTTCAGACATCAGTCAACGCAAACATGCTGAAAATAAAATCTTTGAACAAGCAGCCTTACTAGATATTGCCACTGATGCCATTTTAGTGCGAGATTTTCAAAGCCAAATTTCATATTGGAATCAAGGCGCAGAGCGTTTATATGGTTGGTTAGCAGAAGAAGCTTTGGGTAAAGATGTCCAACATCTGATGTTCAAAAAAACTTCGCCTCAACTCAAAGCTGCTTTAAAAACCGTCACCGAATCTGGTTCCTGGCAAGGTGAATTACGTAAAGTTACTAAATCTGGCCAAGAAGTCATAGTTGAAAGCCGTTGGACATTGATGCGTGATGCCGCAGGACAACCCAAGGCTATCCTCTCAGTTGATACTGATATTACACAAAAAAAACAACTAGAAGAGCAGTTTTTCCGCGCTCAACGCCTAGAAAGCCTCGGCACTTTAGCCGGTGGCATTGCTCACGACTTAAATAATATACTGACACCAATTTTGGCAGCATCTCAACTGCTACAAGTAAGATTTGCTCAAGACCAAGAACAATCTCAACGTCTACTAGCGATTATCGAAAAAAATGCCAGACGCGGCGCTGATTTAGTCAAACAAGTGTTGTCATTTGCGCGGGGATTTAAAGGAGAGCGCACAATCCTGCAAATCAAGCACCTGATTGCAGAAATTACCCTCATAGCCAAACAAACATTTCCTCGATCTATCGAATTTGTACTCTCCATTCCAGAAGATTTGTGGGCTATCTCTGGGGATGTGACACAACTACATCAAGTACTGATGAATTTAGTGGTGAATGCCCGCGATGCCATGCCAGACGGTGGTAAGCTGACAATTTCTGCCCAAAATATCTTTATTGACGAAGCTTATACCCGAATGCATCTTGATGCCAAAGTTGGGGATTATATTATGCTCACTGTGGCCGATACGGGAATGGGTATGTCACCAGCCACATTAGATAGGATTTTTGAGCCATTTTTCACCACCAAAGAAATCGGCACAGGTACGGGATTGGGTCTTTCCACCGTGTTGGGCATCGTCAAAAGCCACGGGGGTTTTGTGAGTGTGTCTAGTAAAATTGAGCAAGGTAGTAAATTTAAGCTGTTCTTACCCGCCGTCGCCGCCACTCCATCACTGGAAACCAAGAATTTAGAGACATTTCCTGGACAGGGAGAACTAATTTTAGTAGTGGATGATGAAGCGCAAATTCAAGAAATTGCCAAAATCATTCTAGAAAAGCACAACTATAGAACTCTCATAGCCAGTAATGGCATCGAGGCGATCGCACTTTATGCCCAGCACAAAAAGCACATCAGTGCAGTGTTAATGGATATCATGATGCCAGAAATGGATGGAATCACTGCTATCCGCACCTTACAAAAAATGAACCCCCAAGTGCAAATCATTGCTTGCAGCGGCATCAACCCCAATGAAGCTTTGGAGATGGCCGATAATACTCAAGTCCAACGAGTTATTTCCAAGCCCTACACAGCCCAAGATTTATTGCACAGCCTCAATCATCTACTGAGGCTAAATTAGCCTCGCTAAAATCTGAGATTAGGTGAAAAATTTGAGAAAATCCATCAAATTAGGTAAAGGTAATTGGTGCAGGTAATTGTTTATTTCCCTGGATGCAGCTATTCCAGAGATCATCGCGTCTTCTGCGAGATGTCCTCCACACCAATCACCACAGCAGACTAAAGGTAAGAGCGTAACTGTAGATAAAACGGTGTTTTCCCAAGGAACAGTAGGAAAAGCATAGCGCCAACGATGTACTTGCATCCACTCTGGTGTTTCCAGCCAAGAAAGCCTTAAATTCTGGGCTGCTTGTTGCAACATATTCTGTCCCACGGGTTGTAAATCTGGGGACTCTAAATGAAGTTGGGCAAAATTAGCGCTGCTTTGAAAGACAAATACAGGTTGCTGAGGATGGGGACGCTTACTGCTATCTAAACCAATCCATCCCAAAACAGCATCATCTGTAAACTTCTGATCTTGCCAATGTGGTAGGAGTTGAGAATTTGCCGGATATCCAGCCATCGCACTAATACATGGAGCAAATTCTACAGAACTCAAATTGTCCAGAAATTCTTTGCCTAATACATTTTCACCCAAGGGTGATAACAGCATGAAAGCTTGGGGTGCTGGTATAGCTAAGACTACAGCTTTAACTATTAATTCTGCATCACCAGATTCGAGAGTCAGACACCAATTATTTTCGGGAGTAGGGTTAATGGCGATGACACGTTGATTTTTCCAGACTTCCAAACCTTGGGCGAGAAATTTAGCGATCGCACTCATTCCCTCCGGTGCAATATAACGGGGTGTAGAGTTAAGTTGAGTGTTGTCTGTCCAATCTTTTAAAATATGGCGATCGCACAACAATTTCACAAAATTTTGGCATAATTCACCCTGAGGCTTTAGGTAACACGCCCCATGATCTGCCCAAGTTCCATACAAGCGCCGCGTAGCCAGTCGTCCCCCTAAACCACGAGATTTTTCCACAACTAACACCGAATATCCAGCTTGAGTTAACTGCTGGGCACATACCAAACCTGCCATGCCGGCACCGATTACTACAATATCAGTCATAAATTTTTTAACAAGTGGGGAAGCAACTAATACCAATAACTCCTGAGGGCTAATAGTAGAATAAAGTACAAGGACGCAGCACAACGGGAGAAAGGGAAATTGGATGAATTGAGGGAAGCACTGGAACTGGCTACAGAAGAGGAATTACAAGACTTAACGGCAATTTTATTTAGTCGGAAGTTTAATCCCCTAGACTATGTTCATACACCCGAACCTATAGAAGTACAAAGTCAAGACCGCAAATCTTGGTTAGATACATTAGAAAATCGGTTTCGGTTTTTGGCGGCCGATGGGGTGACAGTATTGCGGGGACGGACAAATCATGTCAGTTACCGCCAAGCATTAATTCATGTATGTAAGTATCTGAAAATTACTTATTCTCAAGAGTTGACAACTGTTGATTTAGAAGCCGAAGTATTTTTACATCTACTAGGACAGGTTTGGAAAAAGTTGCCGACCAAGGATAAACAAAAATTGACTGAGAGTATACAAATTCAGCTCGTCAACTCAGAAATCAAACAACCCTTACCACTTTTCTTGCAACGTGACCCCTTAGGATTACTGTTTAAAGGTGGTAGCGCTTTGGCTGTTACTTCTATACTCCAGCCATTGGTACTGCAACAAATCGCCCGTCAATTTGCGATCCACTTTGCTAAGTATCAAGTAGCTAAACAGACGGCAATTGCTGGTTCTCAAGCAGCTACCACGCAGTTTAAAGGCTATGTAGCTTTACAAATGGCACGCCGAGGGATGACGATGAATGCGGCTCGTTATGGGGCAGTACGCAGTGTCTTTACCTTGATAGGCCCAATGATGTGGACTTGGTTTTTTGCAGATTTAGGCTGGAGAGCCATTTCTACTAACTATGGTCGGATTATTCCTACCATTTTTGCCTTGGCACAAATTCGTCTAACTCGTGCGGAATGTTGGGAAATAGCTTGAAAAATTAAACATTAAAAACTAAAAATTTCCAGTTGAAATTAGCTTTTGATCACCCCAACCCTAATTTACAAGCCCCTTGGAGATATGCCCAAATTGGGTTACTAATATTGCCTTTTAGTCCATCTCTAGGGGGTTTCAGTATAGGTTTAGCAGCATTACTAACTTGGCTGCGAGAATATCGCACCATTATCCGCCGCCCCTTGAACTGGGGATTTGCTTGCTTAAGTGTATTGCTAATTATTAGTTCAATTTTTGCCTATGACAAAACACAGGCTTTTCTAGGTCTGTTTAATTTATTACCCTATTTTCTCTTTTTTGCTGGATTCAGTACCCTGATTCAAACACCCGCCCAATTACGTTACATAGCCTGGATACTGGTCATCAGTTCTGTACCAGTAGTGATTATGGGCTTTGGGCAGATGTTTTGGGGTTGGCATGTCAACATGCAAATTTTGTGGATTTTATTAGATATAGCGATCGCACCTGGAGGAGAACCACCAGGACGCATGGCAGCTATTTTCATGCACGCCAATATTTTTGCGGCTTATCAGGCGATCGCTTTCACTCTAGGGTTGGGGTTGTGGCTAGAACAATGGCAATTAAAAATCAGAAAACCTCGCCGTTTCTTACTCTTGTTTTTAACCCTATCCATAATTACCAACTTTGTCGCTTTGATTTTAACTGACTCACGCAATGGCTGGGCGATGGCGATGGTGGCCTGTTTAGCCTATGCCATGTATCAAGGTTGGCGAATTATTGTTGGTAGTGTTGTCGGTGTAGTTACTACCGTACTGTTGGCAGCTTTTGCTCCCTCACCAGTCGCTCAAACTTTTCGCCGTGTCGTTCCTGCTTACTTTTGGGGGCGATTAAACGACCAAATGTATCCAGATAGACCGGTGGCTATGATGCGAAAAACTCAATGGGAGTTTGCTTGGTCTTTGACTCAACAACAGCCCTGGACAGGTTGGGGTTTACGTAGTTTCTCGGCACTCTACAAGGCCAAGATGCAGATTGACTTGGGTCATCCTCACAACCTATTTTTGATGCTATGTGCGGAAACTGGTTTACCTAGCGCCCTATTATTTTATGGCTTAGTTAGCTGGATATTAATTGCCGGGTTCCAACTATTGCGAACATTAAAAGACATAGCTCAAACAGATAAATTGATATTTTTTAGTTATCTAGTTGTCACTATTGAGTGGGTGCTATTTAATACAGTAGATGTAACCTTGTTTGATTTTCGGCTCAATACATTTTCTTGGGTTTTATTGTCTGTTTTGTGCGGAGGTGTCTATCACTTTCAACAACATCAAAAGCTTAATTTATCGTAGATTTGACACTCTCCCGACTACAAAAATTTCGCTACGCTCATTTTTGCAAAAAGTCGG